>JAZNXI010000201.1:0-11544 GCA_045593825.1 Lachnospiraceae bacterium | reverse complement strand
AACAGCCGGCCCCAAAATGTTAACGAATTTGTCCGTTACCAAAAATAATATACTTTGTTGTCGTAAGTTCTTCTAAACCAAGAGGACCTCTTGCGTGAAGCTTCTGGGTGCTGATGCCGATTTCCGCACCAAAACCAAATTCGCCGCCGTCGGTAAAACGGGTGGATGCATTTACATATACAGCCGCCGCATCAATTTCGTTTAAGAAACGAAGGGAATTTTCATAATCCTTGGTTATGATGGATTCGGAATGTCCGGTGTTATGCTCATTGATATGTGCAATTGCCTCATCAATGGAGTCCACAATCTTTACGGAAATGAGTCTGTCTAAATATTCTTTATAGAAATCTTCCTCGGTAGCTGCTTCCATCTGCGGACAAATAGCTCGCGCACGTTCGTCTGCACGCATTACAACGGCCTTAGCGTTAAGTTTTTCATAAAGCATAGGCAGGAAGTCCTTTGCAATGCTTTCGTGCACTACAAGGGATTCTGCGGCGTTACAGACACCAAGACGCTGTGTCTTTGCGTTATCAATAATATTTAATGCCATTTCAAAGTCTGCGGAAGCATCCACATAGATATGACAGTTGCCGGTTCCGGTTTCGATAACAGGCACAGTGCTGTTTTCCACCACACTCTTAATCAGACCTGCACCACCGCGTGGAATCAGAACATCCACATATTCGTTTAAACGCATCAGGGCGGTTGCTGTTGCTCTGTCGGTAGATTCGATAATCTGCACCACATCTTCACATACACCCTGTTCTTTGAGAGCCGCACGGATTACCTTAGTAATGGCAAGATTGGAATGGATACAGTCGCTGCCACCGCGTAAAATAACCGCATTACCGGTTTTAAAGCATAAGCAGAACGCATCCGGTGTTACATTTGGGCGGGATTCGTAAATCATGCCGATAACACCGAGAGGAACTCTCTTTTTACCAATCATAAGACCGTTTGGACGGTTTGTCATGGAAAGAACTTCACCTACCGGGTCTTTTAAATCGGCAACCTGAAGGATACCGTCTGCCATGGCCTTAACTCTTGCTTCATTTACGGAAAGGCGGTCCAGTAAAGCTTCAGACATGCCGTTTTCCTTTGCATTTTTTACATCAATTTCATTTGCGGCTATAATATCGGCACTGTTGGCAACCAGAGCCGCTGCTACAGCCTTTAATGCTTCGTTTTTCTTACTTGTAGACAAAATACCCAAATGTCTGGATGCCGCTTTGGCACGCTTGCCTATTTCATTTAATTCCATGTTGTTTTCCTCCCTATTCCCAAAATCATTTCAAAACCAATTATTTATGGGTAATATAATCCAGCAGGTGGAACTCCTCTACTTTATGGGCAACAAACAAGGTGCCTACTTGCTCCCCGTCCATAACCCTGCGTAAATTTTCGATATCGTCACCGTTGGCAATAATCATATCTGCACCGGAATCGGTTGCAATTTTTGCTGCGGAAAGCTTGGTCTGCATGCCGCCGGTTCCCACAGTACTGGAACTGCCCTTCGCCATGCCGAGCACTGAATCATTCACATCATCAATCTGATGGAAAAATACTGCATCCGGATTCTTTTTCGGGTCATCGGAATACAACCCGTCAATATCGGATAATAAAATCACTAAGTCACCGTGAATCATTGCGGTAACCAGAGCAGCCAGAGTATCATTTTCGCCGATACCAAGGTTTTCCATTTCATCGGTGGATACGGTGTCGTTTTCATTAACAATCGGAATTACACCCATTTTAAACAGCTGCTCAAAGGTATTGCAGGCATTTTGTCTTGTAATATCATTTAAAATTGTGAACTTTGTCATAAGAATCTGTGCGCAGGGCTGATGATACTCGGAAAACAGCTTCTGATATACGGTCATAAGACTTGCCTGACCGATGGCTGCACAGGCCTGCTTTTCGGAAAGAGACTTTGGACGCTCCTGCATTCCGATGGATTTTCTGCCCACAGCAACCGCACCGGAGGTTACCAAAACAACTTCTTTCCCCTGATTATGAAGGTCGGTAAGAAGGCGTACCAGCTTTTCCAGCTTGGCAAAATTAATGTTTCCTGTTGCTTCGTGTGTAATGGTGGAAGAACCTACCTTTACCACGATTCTCTGCTTTTTGCTTAAGTTTTCTCTCATCTCGTCCATTAGTTACCCTCGATTCTTACTATATACTGTCGTGATTGCCTCAAATACTTTGATGCCGTCTACTGCCGCACTGGTAATACCACCGGCATAGCCTGCACCTTCTCCGCACGGATAAAAACCCGGAATATCCGACTGATAGTCTTCTCCCCTGACTATACGGATTGGCGAGGACGTTCTGGTTTCTACTCCTAATAAAACTCCATCTTCCCTGGCAAAGCCCGGAATTTTTTTATCAAATGCCAAGATACCTTCCTTTAGGCTTTCAAGCACATATTCCGGAAGACAATCGTTTAAATTGGCATACGTCCATGCTCCCTTGGTGTTTGGAACAATTTCCCCTATTGTAACAGACTTTTTACCACTTAACAAGTCTCCAAATAATTGCATTGGGATTTTTCCGTTTCCTGCCATATATGCAGCTTCCTCCCACTTGCGCTGGAAATGCATACCGGCTAACGGCCCTTTAAATCCTTCTGCCGTAAAATCCTCCGGTGTAACCGTAACAATCAATGCGCTGTTGGCATTTTTCTCGGAACGGTCATGATTACTCATCCCGTTAACTACTAACCTGTTCTCTTCCGAAGAAGCATTAACAACAAATCCTCCCGGACACATACAAAAGGAGTAAACTCCTCTGCCGTTTTTACATTGATGAGTCAACTTATAATCTGCCGCCGGAAGCTCTTTATAAGAATCTCCATACTGGGCACGGCCAATCATTTCCTGTGGGTGCTCCATTCGCACGCCAATGGCAAACGCTTTATTTTCTAAATTGAGTGGTTTTTTACTTAATAATTCAAAGGTATCTCTGGCACTATGGCCGAGAGCCGCAACCACAATATCGGATTCTACAATTGTAGAGCTATTAATTTCAACACCTTTGATACTTCCAGCTTCATTTAATAACACATCCGTTACCTTAGAAGAAAATTGAAACTCAGCACCCCAGGCTATCATTTGCTTTCGCATGGAAACGATGACATGACGTAAATTATCGGTACCGATATGAGGCTTATTTAAATACAAAATTTCTTCCGGTGCACCATGCTCCACAAAAATCTTCAATACTTCCCGGATACGTCCTGCCGGGTCTTTTACCATGGTATTCAGCTTTCCATCAGAAAAAGTTCCGGCTCCGCCTTCACCAAATTGTACATTACTCTCTGTATTTAAGGGACCACCGGCCCAAAATTCTTCCACACGCTTAATACGGTCTTCCATGGCTTCGCCACGCTCTAACACAATTGGTGAATAGCCATGCTTTGCCAGGAAATAAGCACAGAATAATCCTGCCGGACCGGCCCCAATAATGATTGGACGGTGCTTTAACTGCATAGTACCGCAAGGCTCAAAGGAATAATCCTCTTTTGGCGATACAGTGAACTTACCTTTGGATTTTGCAATAATCTGACGTTCTTCCTTTTCGGAAAGTTCCACATCAATAGCATATACAAAATGCAATTCCTGCTTTTTACGTGCATCAATAGAACGTTTCCGGATGATATATGTAAACTTATCATGGGAAAGGTGAAGTTCTTTTTTTATTGCTTTAAAAAGATCGCTTTCTGTATGATGAATATGCAGTTTTAACTGTGGTATTCTTATCATTGCTCATTGCCTTTCTTAGTAATATAAGTAAATCTACCGTTGTAGAATCTTTATTTTTCCTCTGCCGCATGAAGACCTGCCACATAACCGCTGCTCCATGCCCACTGCAGGTTATAGCCACCGCAGGTGCCGTCCACATCCACCAGTTCACCGGCAAAATATAAGCCTTTCACCAGTTTAGACTCCATGGTTATATTATTAATTTCCGAGGTATCTACACCTCCTGCACAAACCTGGGCATTGGCAAAAGGATTCAATTCTGTCACCTGACAGATTAAACCTTTATAAAGCCCTGCAAGCCTTGCAAAATCCTCAAAACAGTATGCTTTTTTACTGTCTGCCACCGGATCAATTCCCAGTTCTTTTAATAAAATATAGTTTACTTTATGATTATGTAACCCCACCAGCAGTTCCTCTGCGGTGCGGTTCTTTAAAGTTTCAAAACGTTTTACCAGTAACATTTCCAATTCTTCCTGCGTATAGCCCGGAAGTAAATCCACTTTGCAGGTTACATTGCTGCCTCTATTCAAGGCTTCTCCCGCAAAACGGCTGATTTGAAATACCGGAATACCGGACAACCCGTATTCAGCAAAAAGAAGTTCTCCTTTTTCTGTTGCAATTTCTTTTCCGTTTTCAAATACAGTAACAATTCCTTCAGTGCGTACACCGGAAATGGTTTTAAACCATTTTTCTTTGCAGCGAAGCTGAACCAAAGCAGGAATCAAATCTGTAATATGATGACCGAAACGTTCTGCCAGACTATATCCGGTAAATTCCTTTGTATTTTTCATACCGGCAGGGCTTCCACAGCATAAAATCACTTTATCAAATTCGTTCTGACCGTGCTCAGACTTAACTAAAAATGCTCCGTCTTCACCTTTTACGGAAAACACCTGCTCCTGTATAACTTTAACACGTTTTGCACGAAGCTCCATAGAAAGTGCATCAGCTACAGAAGCGGCCTGCTCGGAATTCGGATACACATATCCGTTTTTAACCTTTGGTTCAATACCGATTTTTCTAAAAAAATCTAAGGTTTGGTCAACATTAAAAGCATCTCTTACTTTGCGGGAAAAGTCTGCATCCGTACCGCGATAACAGGAATCATCCTGTACCAGATTGGTAAAATTACATTTACCGTTGCCGGTAGCCAATATTTTTTTTCCAAGACGGTCCTTAGATTCATAAAGCCAAACTTCTGCTCCATGTTCTGCCGCTGTAATTGCAGCCATCATACCGGAAGCTCCACCGCCGACTATCGCAATACGTGTTCTCATTTTTTCTACCATCCTAACTTGTATAACCTTCTAAAATGCTGTATAACTCCTGAACATCCTTTACATAAAATCCTTGATTAATCGTGTCCTGAATCTCTTCAATCAGGCTATCCACCCGGATATCCGTATATTCATAAACATTTTTTAAATCACTGTAATATACAACGATAAAATCTCCTCTTCTACAAATGTAGAACTGGTTTTCCACCTTATTTTCATCGTAGGTTTTCCGAAGAACCACCTTATCCTGTGCAAAGGATATCACTTCATACGAAACAAGTCCTGCCAAATATTCATTCACCGGCATCGATTCCATATAACCTTTCAGATAGGTAGTTAATTCTTTTAAATTAATTCCTACCATAAAACCAGGAAGTGCCAGCTGCTCTCTTTCCTCAGTCTGACTTTGCAGATAGACAGTTTCCAGAAAATAGCTGGCGGTTTCCCGAAGTGATTCTCCGGTGGATGCTGCAGAAATCACTTCTTCGTTATGTTGCATTAGTTGATGTAATAACCGTTCGCTTTCTCCAGAGGACTGTAAAATTTCCTGTAACACTTTCGTGTTTTGCTCCACTGCTTCCCGGTTATAATGAAGCAGTGCATTCTTAAAGCTCAAATAATAACACAGACCTAATACCGCAGAAATACCTGCAAACAAAAGCGAACTGTATAAAATCTTTTTCATGGAAACCTCCTAAAAATTTTTTTAGAAGTATTACCATGAAAATAATGCTTTATTCTCTTAATATTCCAACTGTTTTTGCAAGTTTTACAATTCTTCCTCCCATCGGAAGATCATAGATTTCTTTTTCACTTAAAGTTTTTGTTAAAATCATCAGCAGGAAATAAAGTATTGCTGCCAGCACAATGGTCACAATCAGGCTTATCAATTCACTCTTTGTAAAGGTAAACATACCAAGATAGAAAAAGTAAGCTATGACTGCCATGACAGCAGAACAAAACGTCGGCATAACAAAAGTTCTGAGTATCTCCTGCTTATAGCCGGTTTCCATTTGGATTCTGAGCCCGTTAAACAAGCTGACAATCAAAGGAAAAATCGTATGTCCTACAATAAGAGCATAAACGCCCATATCAAAAAAGGATAATAAAATATAGTCGATAATTACATAAATGACTATACCCGCTGCCGCATGAATTACAGGATAACGCATCATACTTAATCCCTGTAACACATTACTGGTTGTTGTCGAATATGCATATAAAACAATAGCAAGAGCCCCCAGCTGCATAAGTAATGGTGTCATTTCTGTTGTATCATTAAACAATACATACATAACCGTTTTTGCCAAAACAGCCAGTCCAAAAGCACAAGGAATAGCAATCATCATATTAAATTTAACTGACTGGGCAGTTTTCTCATACAAGAGTCTTTGATTATTTTCTGTATGTGCCCTTACAATATTAGGAACTACCGCCACACCAATTGCTGAAGCAATAGACAACGGCAAATTAGCAAGTAAACGGTACTTGCTGGAATATCTTCCCCATAAAACCAATCTTGCTTCCTCGGAAAAGCCCTTGGAATCCAATACCGAGTTTAAAAGTACACTATCCAACGTACCGCTGACAGAATATAACGTCTGGTTTAAGATAATCGGTAATATGGTAATCAAAACTAATTTTAGTAAGGTCCGATAGTCTTCTGTTTCAGCACCTGAATCTTTTCGGAACCGGCGTTTTAAAGTCGGATAATACATAAAGAAAATCACACCTAAAAACATCAGGGAAACCACTGCACCAATTAAGGTACCAAAGGTACCGCCCGCGGCACCGTAAGCCACTTTATACTCAGAATCCGCATAAAGCTTTATAAACGCAACAGCTGCTATAAGACCTACCACCACATGGAATAATTGTTCTAACAGCTGAGAAATCGCAGTAGGAAGCATTGTGTTTTTTCCTTGAAAATAGCCCCGTAGTACACCCATAATCGCAAATACAAAAATAGTTGGCGCCAAATATCTTAAAGGAATTGCGCTGGATTCCGATTTGAACAAAGCATTAGAGAAAAACTCTGCACCAAAAAAAGTAACCAGAGATGCCAATAAACCAGCTACTGCAGCAAATACCATTGCCGTTTTAAACACGCGAAAAGAATTGATATATTCTTTTTTACTTTCTCTTGCTGAAACCAGTTTAGAAACCGCAATCGGAATGCTGTAGGTAGATAAAAGCAATGCTAAATTATATATTTCATAAGCATTGGAATACGCACCAATTCCTTCGTCACCGATAATTCTGGTTAAAGGAATACGGAATGCAATACCCATAATTCTTGTAAGAATGGAGGCTGCCGCAAGGATAGTCCCCTGGATATAAAAACTGTTTTTCTTGTTATCCCCCATTAAAATGTACCTCTTATCTAAAAATATTGAGTCCTTCTAAAATTTCGCGCTGCATTTGTTCCATCTGTGCCCGCTCTTCGTCTTCCATATGATCATAACCAAATAAATGAAGCATACTGTGAGCCACCAGGAAGCAAAGTTCCCTAAGCTCCGAATGACCGTATTCTAGCGCCTGTTCCTTAATTTTATCATAGGATAAAACAATATCACCCAGCAAAAGCTCGCCGGTTTCCGGATGGAAACATTCTTCCTGTTCCTCTTCTAAGGAATCAAACGTACCGGGAACTTCATATTCTACCATCGGAAAAGAAAGGACATCCGTCGGGCGGTCAATTTCACGGTATTCCATATTCATTTCATGAATTCCTGCATTATCGGTAAACAAAACATTTACCTCTGCTTCATAAGGACAATCCACATAGTCCATTGCCGCAAGAATTACCTTTTCTACATATTCATCCTGGTCAAATGTAAAGTTAAGCTCCACTTCTTTATCAATGTTAATGGTCATGCCTTTTCTTCCTTTCTTACTTAGCAGCCCGTTTGCTATCCTGCGTTTTTAATAAATCAATGAGTTTTTCACGAAGTAAAAAGCATTCCTGCATACTAAGACCGGATTCATTAAACTCACCCTGGAAAATCTTTTTTGAAACAATGGTATCCACAATTTTTTCTACCGGAATATCTGTCTTTTGTACATGACGTACAATGGAATAATAGGAAATCACACCATCTGTAATCAGTAACAAAGCCGCTTCCTTCTGCTCAATAATATTATGATTTAACTGGTCTAACAGATATATTAAGGCTTGAGGGAAGTTTTGTTCTTTTGCAATTTCCGTTGATGTATACTCATTATTATCTTCTTTGATTTTACCGATTCTCTTATACAGGCCGGCCGCTTTGGTAAGCTCTGCATTTAAGCCGATGCTTTTTGCTGTTTCAGAGGCAAGTTTACCAACTAACACAGCCTGGGCATAAGCAGATTTATTCTTTGAACGAAGTTCTAATAACAGCTCTGATTTTTCATCACAATAGGCAGAATAATCAATTTCGACCGGTAGTTCTTCTACTGTTTCTTCTCTAGTTTCTTCTTCAGTTTCTACACCGGCTACTGCAACTGTTTCTTGTGCAGGTTCTTGTGCAGGTTCTTCTACACTTTCTTCAAAAGCTATAGTTTTTTCAGCCGCTATAGATTCTTTTATTTCTGCAATAGCTGCATCCTGCTCTGCGGTTTCTTTTGCCAAAAGATCTAAATATGCATAGTCATTTGGTTCTTCCGCATCCTTAACAATAACCGTTTTCTCGGAATTGCCAGTCCACTTTACCAAAAGCATGGTAACCAGAATGCAACCAAGATAGGTACAAAGAATATAAAAGGTATCCAACAGCATTGTATCATCAATACACATATTATTATGTATAATAGAACCTGCAATAACGACGCTGGCCGCAAATGCCATCATGTAAAACATACCTAATACCGTTTTCATTTTAGGAATAAAAACAGCAATCAGTGTTGCTACAACAAAATGAAAAACAAGACCTTGCATCCAGTTTCCCTGAAGATATATTGCATGATATACAAAATAATACAAATAAAGAATACCAATATTACGGTTTACCAATGCTGCCGCAACAATTCCTCCCAACAGCCAGATTGGAAGGTTTACATAATAATCCGACAACAACAATAATAATGCAGATACAATAAAACAGGCTATTAATATTCCCATAGTTCTTCTGTTGCTGTATAATTTTTTACATTCCAGCAATGAATTTAAAACAATTACAGCCAAAATCACTCCGCTAAAAAGGAAATATTTATCATTCCATGCCTTTTCTAATATTATTTCATTGGAAAACCATGCAACACCCGCAGCGACAGCCAATGTAAGTAACATATGACAAACATAACGTAGTCCGATTTTTAATTTTGATATAGGTTCTTTTGTAACTTCACTCATTCTTATGAATTTCCTTTATTTTTTCTGATAATACTGTAATATCGGTTGGTTCCCGGATTCTTAGTTTTTATTTCCTGTTTTACATTCATAGGCTTGGCCGGTTTTTCATTCACAGGCTTGGCTGGTTTTTCATTCACAGGCTTGGCCTGTTCAGAACGTGCTTTCCTGCTTTCGTAATCATCATACGCCTTAACGATTTTCTGAACTAACGGATGTCTGACAACGTCTTCGCCTGTTAAGGTTGCAAAACCGATATCTTCCACCTTAGAAAGCACCTTTAATGCTACATCAAGGCCGGATGCTGCTCCGGAAGGTAAATCCTTCTGGGTTAAGTCACCTGTAATAATTACCTTGGAGCCAAAACCGATTCTTGTTAAAAACATTTTCATCTGTGCCGGTGTAGTGTTCTGTGCCTCGTCCAAAATAATAAATGCATTATCTAAGGTTCTTCCTCGCATATAGGCAAGAGGTGCCACTTCGATTAACCCTTTTTCCATGTTCTTTTGGAAGGATTCCGGACCCATAATCTGATAAAGCGCATCATATAACGGACGCAGATACGGATCTACCTTGCTCTGTAAATCACCCGGTAAAAATCCCAGTTTTTCTCCTGCTTCAATGGCAGGTCTTGTTAAAATAATCCGGCTTACCTCATCATTTTTAAAAGCCTGGATTCCCATAGCCATGGCAAGATAGGTTTTACCGGTACCGGCAGGACCGATACCAAATACAATCATTTTTTTACGGATTAAATCTACATAATTCTTCTGTCCCATAGTTTTAGGTTTAATTGGCTTACCTTGAATGGTATGACAGATTAAATCCTTATCAATTTCACTTATCGTGCTGACCTTATCATCTACAGACAATGCCAGCGCATAATTTACGTTCTGTGCAGTAATTACATTTCCTCTCATGGAAAGCTTTAAAAGCTCCTCCAAAACGGATTTTGTCTTTTGAACCTTTGTTACATCACCAAGAATCTTTAATTCATTATCCCGGGCAATTAATGTAACTTCCATGGTCTTTTCAATTTGTTTTGCATGGGAGTCAAACTGGCCGAATAAATTTCTGATATGCTCCACCGGTATATTAAGGATTGTTTCCACTATGTTCATCTGAATATTTCCACTCCTCTTCTAAAATCTCCTGATAAGAAATAAAATTTCCACATGCGGTAATTGTTCCATTCACCATACATTTTTTTTGACGAATATCTAAAGAATAATCTGCTTTAAGAATCTGTACATCCTGACTCTCCCAATCGGAAAGAAAATCCTTCCAGTCTCTCTCCGCTCTATCATAAATCTCCTGTTCGGACAATTTTACAAGTTCAGAATCATATGCCATTAACTTATATTTTTTTAATAAAACAGGAACCTGATAATCTTCAAAAGAAAAAGGAACAATATCAATAGACATTATATCATATTTCTCCTCAGAATATCTAGGGATATATGAAAATATTTTACTTCCAAACCAAAAAATTTCTATTCCGGGACGTTCACTTTTATATTTTTTCTTCTCATAAACTAAAGAATATCCGGCTTGATAGGAAAAATCACTCTCCAAATATACTTTTCCTTTTGCGCCAACCGGTTCTTTTCTAATTAATTCATCAAAATCACCTTCCAAAGTTAACACTCCGGATATCAGGATATCTCCTTTCTTTACCGAATCTCCCACTTTAACCAGCGGAACGCCGGACATTACTTCCATCTTGCGTACAACCCCATCACGCTCCGCAACAATATGTCCTTCGAACTCTCTTTGCACAGCTTCCTCCGGCATAGTGCTTTCATTTAGCATTACATGAAGGCGGCAGCCTTTTTTTTCTACAGATATCCATCCGATTTCATTATAATCCAAGCGTAACTTTTTCTCTATTTCAAAACAGTCGATTTGATTTCCTGATATTCCCCCGTAAATGCCAAGTTCCTGTGCCATTACCTGAAGAATTTGCTCTCTGGTATGTAAAAATCCACCGTCAACACCTATACTCCATACTCTTCCGGAACATTGCTGCAGAATCAGAAAAAATAATACAGAACCTATAATCAACCCTTTTCTTTTCTTGATTTTCTGTAAAAGAAAATACAAACCAATTTTTTCTTTTATTCGGCATGCACAGCCTGTCTTCTTTATCAAACCTCTGATTTTTAAAAAATCTTTG
>JAZNXI010000200.1:0-19992 GCA_045593825.1 Lachnospiraceae bacterium | reverse complement strand
CAACTAAGTGAGTATATCTTTCGTCTTCCGGATGAACGGCAATAGCGGTATCACCAAGCATGGTTTCCGGTCTGGTGGTTGCAAACTGTAAGAAGTCATCGGTACCAACTACCGGATACTTAATATGCCAGAAATGACCTGCCTGTTCCTCGTAAACTACTTCTGCATCAGAAATGGAAGTATGACAGATTGGACACCAGTTGATGATTCTGGAACCCTTGTAGATGAGACCCTTCTGATGCATCTTGCAAAACACTTCTTCTACTGCCTTGTTACAGCCTTCATCCATGGTGAAGCGCTCTCTGTCCCAGTCACAGGAAGAACCAAGCTTCTTTAACTGGCTGATAATTCTTCCGCCGTACTCTCTCTTCCAGTCCCAGGCGCGTTCAAGGAATCCTTCACGTCCAAGGTCTTCCTTGGAGATGCCTTCTTCCTTCATTTTTTCGATAATCTTAACCTCGGTAGCAATGCTGGCATGGTCGGTACCCGGCTGCCACAGAGCGTTGTAACCCTGCATTCTCTTAAAACGGATTAAAATATCCTGCATGGTGTTATCCAGTGCATGACCCATGTGAAGCTGACCGGTGATGTTTGGCGGTGGAATCACAATGGTAAACGGTTTCTTTGTTTCATCAACTTCGGCATGGAAATACTTCTTATCCAGCCACTTGGAATACAATCTGTCTTCAATGTCTTTTGGATCATAGTTCTTTGCTAATTCTTTTCTCATGATCTTCTCTTCCTTTCGTTTATTAATCTAAAAAGACCCGACATCCTAAAAGGACGACGGGTCATTCGTGGTACCACCTTTTTTCACAACATTTCTGCTGCCTCATTGTCTGCTGACACAGACGTCACGGATAACGGTGTGAGCCGGTATTTCCTACTCATTTCTTTTCAGAAATACTGTTCCGAAGCTACCTTCAGCAAATTCACTATACAGACCTCACAGCAAATGGCCTGCTCTCTGGGATAGTTCAGTATTGCCTACTCCTCTTCATCATTACATTTAACTATATCTTCTTTGTATACTAAAGAAATTTTCCAAAATTGTCAAGAGATAAAATGAAAAATTCTTTGAAAAACTACAGTTCCACCTCATTTTTTGCCAGCACCAGCAGAGTTTCGGAATCATAAGCCACGTGGCGCTCTCTAAACGCTCTAAGAGATTTTCTGGCCATTTCTTCCTGGTTATTATTATAATCAATACGCTGACGCAACTTCTGGCGACGCACATTTAAACGGTGTCTTACTTCCACCATTTCCTTTGGATCCACCAATGCCTCAATTTGATATCCCCAGACCGCCGCATCAGACACACCGTTTTTCTTTAATTCCCGGATAATTTCCTCGGTGTAAAAATCGATGGATTCCGCCGTCTTCTTAAAGCGGCGTTCTTCTTCTACAATACGCATATACTCCTGCCAATGATAATGAAGTTCCTGGGCATTATGCACATGGAATTTTTCATATAAATAATCCAGCAGATTGGTACAGTTCACATATTTGATTTTCACTTTGTTTAACAGCATAATGACACGATTCATTTTAAGCTCTGCCACTTTTAAATCGTACTGGTTTCTGCGGTTGGAAAAATAAAAATACGCAATCACAAGTATACCAAAAGCAATGGTAAATACAAACGGAAGCTGTACATCTTTTTTTGCCATCTCCTGCAGGATAAACAAAAACACAAGAAACACAACGATAAACACACCCGCAATCTTCAGCATCTTTTTACCAAGTTCATCCCGCTCCATTACTTCCTGCAGTTCAAAATCCAGGGAAGCCTTTTCGCTTTCCAAATGCCGGATATCCGAATTGATTACCTGAAGATAGTTTTCCTGCTCTTCCATTTTACGGATTTCTTCCAGGATGGTTTCTTCATAAGGCTCCAGGGCAAGGCGCTGTGCTATGGTAATCTTTGGCGTGATTTTCTGCATTTTCATGCGCTCCTGGTTTAATGCCAGAAGCTTTCTTGCCATATCGTCAATGGATTTTTTTGCCCTCTCCGGCAACAAATCAATCTTTTGAATATCTGCCAAATACGAGGTTACCACCTCATACTCTTTTTTTGCCTCAAACCGCTGTCTCTTTGCCTCATTTATCATGTCACAGCAGTTTTTTACAAAACCGGCTCTTTCTTCCGGTGTGCTGTATATACCGTCCCTTAAAACCAGCTTATCCTCCGGCTGATTCAGTTCACCGGCCTCTATCTTCTTTTTTCTCTGAAATAAATTCCGAAAAAATCCCATGATTCTCCCCGTTTGCTATTCGTTGTATTTTCTGTACTGTTCTTTCATTTGCTCCGTCATACGCTTTACACCGGCGTAAAATTCATTTATTTTTCCATCCCGGAGCAATTGGCGTATATTATTTAAATCATTGAAATCTGAAATTTCCTGGGTTTCCAGTTCCGTCTGGAAAAAGGCAACATCCAACCATTTGGATATGCTCTCCGAGACCTGATAAATATCCAATGCGGATTCGTACATCACCCTGTCCCCGGAAAACCGCAGGGCCAAAAGATACTGCTTTAAAGTTTCCTCCCTGTTGTTGCGCTCATAAGCCTCTCTAAAATAGTCTGCCGCTTCAGCAAATCCATCAGTATGAAGCAGGGCAATTGCCAAATTATGATAAATATCTCCCAGTGTCTCAGAGGTGATTCCGAAGCTGTCCTTTTCTTTTAACAACAGCCGGTAGTTCATAACCGCATCCCTGAAATTTTCATGAACCAGGTAACTGTCTGCTTTACTCTTGGTCCGAACCCATTCTTCACTGCGTTCTACCTTAGACTGTTCCTGCAAAAACTCTTCAATTTCTTCCTTGGTAAAGTAATCGCAGCTGCAAAACACTACGGTAATTAAGTCCTTTAACGGTGCTTCTCTCTGAATTAAATCAGCAAGCAAAGCACCACGCTCTTTTAAGCCAAGGGTTTCCCTGATGTAGCGGGCAAGTCCATCGTCATACAGATAGTCATCGCAAAGCTCCGGATTATGCATAATGCAATAACAGAGTTCCTCAATGGAATAAATATTCTGTTTTGAATTCTTTAACAGATATCCCGTTTTCGCGTAATTACCTGTTGTTACAATCAGTTTTCCCATAGGGTGTTCCTCTCTAGCCTAAATTTACAATCTGCTCCCATACCCGGAAGGTTGCCGGGCAAATATCTCCAAAGCCCACATCACGTACCTTTAAAACCAGGGTTTCGTAGTCTAAAAATTTTGCCTGTATTTCTAACCGGAGGGTTTTGTTTTCTCGGTAAATAAACTCCTCCGGATGTAAAGTGCAGTGAATAGCCTCTGCAGTACGTACATCTTCAATTTGAAATTTCATTTCTTTTGTGTCATCCAAAATAACCTGAATTTCCGCACCGGCCCGCAACAACGGCGTTCCGGCTTTTAAAAGCGGTACCTGGTGCACAATCGCATCCTCATAAGCCTCCAGAGAAACATTATGGAAAATCTGATTGTCTCCGATTGCTTTTTTGGATAACTTCTCCTTTACCGCCAGATAACACGCACCAAGACAGTAAAGGCTGCGGCCCGTAAAAATTCTACGGCCCGTATTAAAAAATCTTCCGAGAATCTGGTTGATTCCCGGAGTTTCCACTATAGTTCCGGTAACATACAGTCTTGCAATTGCCTTTCTTGCAATAGCAAGCTCCGTTATATTGGTAAAACAGTTTTTTCTCTCTTCTTCATCAATAATTCCTGATAAACTTCCCGGCATCAGGGAACTGTAATCGATGGTTTCTACGTAATATGGTATCTCCAGTTCTTCATTCCCGGAATTAACCAGATAGGCAACCATGCCCTTGCTATCAAAGTCCAGGGTCATGGACCCTCCCCGGGTTCCCTCACAGATTTCATACCAGAGCACCGCATCCGCATGGGAAGCAAAAAACAGCTTTTCTGACGAATAACCAATGGATTCCATAATTTCCGCCAAATGTGCCTTTTTTTCTTCTGTCATACGCTCACCGGTAATACCGATTCTGGCAATAGACGCGCTTCCGTACCGTTTACGGATAGTGGCCAGGATTTCCTGCAAATAATACGCAAACACTTCGTTCACACTGGACTCCACACCACCAAGTTCTACTGCTTCATTGGTGAGATTACCGTACAGGGATGTAATACCATGCTTTTGCATTTTCATACCGTAATCCAAAGCTTCCTTTGCCACCAGAAGTTTTCCCTCTTCATTTGCAATCACCATGGTTGGAATAATTTCTCCTCCCATATAATCAGGAAAACAGTACACATCCGCACAGGTTCTTTCCTCATTCCATATTCCGATTTGCATATCAGTTTTACTGAAATCAATTCCCAACATCAAGGATGCCATAATTTTCCTCCCAAAGCAAAATGCACACTCTTTTATACCGGCGTAAAGTGCCGTTTAATGGCGTATTCTTCTTTGTAATACTGTTCTAACAGGCTATATAGGGTTTTCTCGTCCTGAAGCTCTCTGGTCATCAGAATCTCGTTGATTTTTCCGTACTTTGTTGTTCCGGAAGCTATTTCTGTTTCTGTATGGCTAATCATTCTGCTTTCTACAATTTCCACTCCGTTTTCACTTTCTTCCGTAATGAAATACTGCAGATTCTCACCATAGAACAGAATCAGCTCTTTTTCGAAGATTCCGTAGGCCACATCTTCCATTTCCTCTTCTATCATATCATCGGAATTACATCCACAGGAATAATGAATTTTGAGCTTATTCTTTGGATTCGTACGGAACTCCACATAATACTTATCCAGCATATAGGCCGGCAATGCAATTTTTCCTTCAAAATCCTTATAGAAACCGAAAATCAGTTTTTTCTGTACCAGCTTTTGGATGTGGTAATTTACAAAGGCTTTTTCAGCCTCCATTAACGTTTCCTGCTCAGAATAATACTTTAATAATGCCAGCACACAAATCTGATTATTCTCTAAAAAGGATTCCTTTTTCAGCATTTCGAAAAATTCCGGATTTGTAATACGTTCTTTAACAAAATATTTATAGGCACAGTAAGAGAAGTAGGCTCTGATAAGCTTACGATTCATGCCGCTGCCACAATAGCTTTTAAATACAGCAAAAGAATCCTCCACATAACTCTCCGCAAATAACATTTGGGCCAGAAGACGCTCTTCCAGACTGGTAGTTTCCAGCTCTCTTTCCTTTGCCGCCCTCCAGAGTTCACACATGTCGCCGGTAGTTCCGTTATAACGGTCTACCAGATATTGCAGCATTCTGTCTTCTACTTTGCCGGACTGAAAGGCAAAGAATCCCATAGTAAGCAGAGTATCTCTGTCCCGCTCTTCCTGCGGTGAGAAAATTCCGCGGACGCAAAGTTTTGAAAGCCGCTTTGCATGCATTCCGGTGGAGCATCCGAATATTTCCACACTTTCGATGACCTTATCGTACATATCCCTAAGAATCATCATTTCCAGCATTTTTTCCCTGTCTTTGGTAGAAAGCAATTTTAAATTTACCGCATTCAGATAGGATTCCAAAAGTTCTACATTATAATGGTCATAATAATATTCCACCAGGGAAACCACGCAACTGTTTTGGATTTCTTCCTGCAGGCCTTCCATCTGGGAAATCTGTTTTTGAAGTTCAATCAGCATATCGTCATGGCGATTGTAATTTTTGTTCTTTTCCCACATATGAAGCAAAAGCTTTCGGTTATCACTGCCAATTTCATAGCAGGTTTCCAGGAAATTCTCCACATGGAGCAGACGGAACATTTTATCTTCTCTGTTCATCAGGAAATATCTTCCCAAATCATCAATGAAGAAAATTTCTGCATTTTCCGTATAAATCTGAATCAAAGCCTGACGGACACCGTTTTTTTCTTCCAGAGGCACTATCTGCACCTCTTTTTCTTCTTTATGGGCAACACAAACATACTGCACCGACTCATCCTTACATTCCACCTGGTAAGTAAAAATGAGTTCCGGCAGCATCTGTGCCATTTCCCTGTCAATAATGGAATTGCGGAGTACATCTGCATATAACACTGCATGGGAGCCGGAAATTGCTCCTGCCTTCATCTGGTTTACTGCAAACTGCTCCATCTTCTTTAAATATGCCCGATGAATCGCCGGATTGCTGTCTTTGTTTCTTACCACATAAGAATATACAAATGCCGCATCCTCTTCCGACGGAAAATTGGTCATACTGAAATACAGCAACGCCTGCTGGTCAATCAGCTGATTTGCTGTTTTATCTAATGTCATTATGTAATACTCATGCAGACGGTCCAAACGAAGCTGTTCCTTAACTGCCTGCTTATAGTATGGGTGCTCTGCCCGTCCGCGCCGTCCGGCACGAATCAGTTTTTTACATAGCGCAAATAAAATATCCTTGTGATGGAACTGCTCATATAACTTTTTCAGAAGAATAATTTGCAGTTCATCCGGCTCTGCTCTTTTTTCAGAAAGATATGCAAACTGCAGGGCTGCTTCTTTTCCTACCAGCTTATATTTAACCAGATACTGCATTACCTGACATTCAAAGCTGTCCAGTTCAGACACCGCCATTGGTTCTGTGTTCCAGACCATTGCCGCTTCAAAGGCAAGAATCCGGCTGACGCGCTCTGTACCAAAATGCTTTTTAATGGTTTCATACCGCAGCAACTTGCTGTTTTCCAGACGCTTGTCCATATAAAGCAGGAACCAAAGCAGCAGGTCTTCTTTATTGTCCTGCTCGTAAACCCTGCGGATTACCGCTGCATACTCTTCCACCAGCTTTTTATCTCTGGATTTCATAGCTTCCAGATACAATACCGCACAATAAAGCACTCTGTTATTTCTTTCGAAATAAGATTTTCTGCTCAGTATCATTTCATAGGAGTCATCCACACCCCTGTTTTTACCGTCTACAATGGAAAGATATGCCCGGTACAACTCATATTTATATTTTGTTTCTTCAATCTGATTTTTAACACCCGGATCGGTACTCTCCATATCCTGCTTATCTAACAGTACTAAAATAGATTCCAGCAAACGCACAGATTCGGAAAGATAATTACCGCTGGCAATTTCATTATTTCTGAACTGAAGATAAAGTTCTGTAAGACGATACTCCAGACGGTGCAGGTTTTTGTTATATAAGGTTACCGTTTCTCCCTCGGAGTGATTTTTAACAACAATCGGAACACGGACTTCTTTTCTGCCGCCGGACAAAACAATTTCCGCAAAATAGTTGCCGCGTTTCATTTGTTCTGCAAGCACCACAAAACCGGCTTCTGCCTGTCCGTTTACAAAATCCTCCATGGTAATTTCCTCTTGTGACAGGGAAATATACGGGGATTCTGTTTTCAATTTTATATTTACATAACCCCACTGGTCCTTTTTGATTACCAGGGTTTCCATGAAATTTTTGGACTCCGATTCATATTCTGCCTTCGGTGTTATTACACGGAAATCACAAGTTTTTTTCTTATGCACCAGGACAAGAAATTCTTCCATTGCCTGGGACAAATCACTGCTGCTTAACAATCTGTGATATGCCAAGCGGTATTTTGGCTCTTTTTGAAGCACTACCTTTGCAAAATCTTCGGAAGAAAAAATACCCAGCGCCTCTTTCCAGTTAAGGCGGGCAAGGTTTGCAAACTGGAATAAATCCCGGATACTTCCGATAGAGCTTGGGAAGGACGGATCTGTCACCTGAATACAAAACGGAATCTGACATTCTCCGCAGTCGCTGACAATATTAATGACACCGATGTGCTGTTCACCCGCCTGCAGAGTAGACGCATCCACATCGTATTCTACTTCACAGTCCGCACCGATAAAATCGTTTCTGCTCAAAACCAAAATTTTTCCGGTAACATAGAGCACACCCTTCATCCGTTGGCCCGCACTGTTGGTTATACGGATGCTGCCTTCCTTCCGGATGCCCGCCTCCACAACAATGTCGAGTTTAGACTCCGAAGTCTGCAGCTGCGGCATCTCATATTCAAATATTCCTTTGGAAAGTCGTTCGATTTTCTCTTTCACGTTTGCTAACCCCTTGCTTTTGTAGCTTCTGTCTTACTTTACTGCCTGTACAAATTCGTTGGTATCACTATCGATGTAATAACACTTTGTTCCATCCACGGAAACGTAAAACTCACCCCTGTTTCTTACCTTTCCGTTGCTGAATTCCGATAAATTGATGCGGTAACAATCCACACCGTCAATCAATGTTAATTCCTCATCATACTCTGCATCGTATTCCTTAACATCCTTTGCTATATGCAAAGCTTCTTTGGTGTAGGTGCAAAGTACCTCATATGCCTCTTTAGCCGTAAGTGTTCCCACCGGTTCCGGCGTTGGCGTTGGTGCCTGTGTCACCGGTTCATTTACAGGAAACTTTGTAAAATCATACACCGTACCCTCGGTGGAATCATAAAAATGCAGGCTTCCGTCTGCTTTGCTTACCACCAGGAACGGAGATACAAATTCCTGATTTTTTATGGCACCAAACTGATAATATCTTTCCTTACCCACAATCAGGTTTTCATTTACCAGCTGCACATCATATGCAGAAGTGTCTACTTTGTCCTTAACTACCTTTTCTGCCTCCGTTGCACTTAATGCCGGTGTAGGCGTTGGTGTTGGTGTATTTGTTGGTGTAGGTGTTGCTGTTGGCGCCGGGGTAGCCGTTGGTTCCGAAGTAGGTGTTTCTGTTGGAACCGGGGTATTATCCGGATTCTGCTGATTCTGCTCCGGTTCTGCTGTTGGCACCGGAGTTGGTTCTGTTACCGGTGTATTTTCCGGAGTTTCTGTTAAACCTGCTGCCATCGTTGGTGTTGGTGTGCCCGTAATACCTTCCGCCGGCTTATCCTTTTGTGAAATAAAAATAAGGGCAATTGCAATACCGGCAATAACCAGTACCAGCAAAAATTTCATAGTATCATCCGAAGAATTCTTTTTCTTTTTTGAATTTTTAGCGGATGTATTGGATTTTCCGGATTTATTTGTTTTATTTGTATTTTTCTTTGTTGTTGCCATATCTCTTCCTCCATTCCGGACATGCTCATTCAAAAAAAATAGATATGTCCGCAGACATATCTATTATAATATAAAATGATTCGGTTTGCAATTCTATTTCGCATCATCCGGGAAGAATAACAGCGACAAAAGAGCCTCAATATTTTCTGCATGCTTTGGTGCGGCATTGATAACCAAAACCATCGGTTCCTCTCTCCTGACATTTTTATATAGCCAGGTTTCGGAAAGATTTATGCCGTATACAGCTTCCGTACCGGGAATGACTGTGCCGTCATCATTTATTAACGTGATTTCCATTAAATACGGCTCCAACGTTTCAAGCATTTCCGCAGATACAAACGCATCAATCGTAGAGAAATAATTACCCGGAGCATTCTTTTCAAAAGTGGATTTAGGCATAATGGTTACATCCAGGTCACCCACCATATTGTATATGGCAAACGTCTGCCAGGACTGATAATCTCCGTTGGAAAAATTAAAGTTCGTATGAAATACTGTTTCCTGTTTTTCTGTATCCAGCCCCATAGCTTCTTCCAGCTTTATCTTTAAATCATCATAAACCGTCTGGTTAATACCGTCTTCCACCACAGCCACAGACAACATAATTTCAGGTTTTGGGCGAAGCATTGTAACTGCAATGGAGATTAATACCCCCACTACAATTAAGGTCACAATAATCTTGCCAAGATAATAATCGGCAAAATACCGCAGACGTTCTTTTGCGGTCATGGTTGCCCATTTTTCCTTCTCGCTGACATCTTCGCGATGACTGTAAAGTGCCGCTTCATCACTGAGTACGGTCTTTTTATTTTTAAGATTCATACCATTCACCTTCTTCTTCCGGCTTAGTTCTCTTAAATTTACTTTCCAGCACATGCCAGAAACCACCGGTAATGCATACGGAAGACCATGCACCGGCAATGATACCCGCCATCAAAGGAAAAGCAAATTCCCTGATTGTATCCACGCCAAGAACAGCCAGCATAAATACCATGATAAAAGTAGTTAAGGAAGAATTTATACTTCTGGATAATGTTTCCGTTACGCTACGGTCTACTACGTCTGATAATTCCACGCTTTCTTCGTTTTCCTTATTTTGAACCAGATTCTCACGGATACGGTCAAAAATAACAATAGTAGCATTGATGGAATAACCGACAATAGTCAGCATGCAGGCAATAAAAGTATTACCTACCGCAATTCTGCCAACCGCATACACAGTAAGTACCACTAACACGTCATGAAGCAATGCAGAAACCGCACTTGCTGCAAAATTGAAGTTTTTGAAACGGATCCAAATGTAAATCAACATACAGACCGTAGCAATGATAACCGCCTTTATAGCATCGTTTTTCATTTCTCCGCTAACCTTGGCACTGATATTTTCCGTTTGAATCAGGGTTTCGTCCACTCCATACTCTTCCACCAGCGCATTGGTAAGTTTTGCTCTCTGTTCCTGGGAAAGCTCCATGGTCTTGATAATATAAGTATTTTCACCGGTAACCTTTACAATTTCTCCGGTAAGGGAAAGTGTTTCGGATACGGTCTTTTCCAGACGTTGGTTCAGTTTTTCCGTCATTTCTTCAGGGAAAGATACACTAAGGGAAGTACCGCCTTTAAAGTCCAGTCCATAATTTAAGCCACCATTACCCTTTGCCGCAAATATGCCCATGGCAACAAAGCCTGCCACAATAATCACTGCAGAAACCGCCACAAACTTTTTAAAATTCTTCACAAACGGCAAAATCTTTCTTTCCTTCTGAATGCCATAGAATTTCTCATGGTCAAAGCCAATGCCGTACAGGGCATTTAAAATAAATCTTGTCACGGTAAGTGCTGTAAGCATGGATAACAGAATACCGATAGCCAGTGTAATAGCAAAGCCCTTAACACCGCCGGAGCCAAGAAAATACAGAACAAATGCAGCAATTAAGGTGGTTACATTACCATCCACAATCGCAGAAAGTGCCTTACCAAATCCAAGTCTCATGGCAGAGCGTACCGTTTTTCCGGTAGCCAGTTCTTCCCTGATTCGCTGGAAAATAATAACGTTGGCATCCACAGCCATACCAACAGAAAGAATAATACCTGCCATTCCCTGTAAGGTCAGTGTTACATCGAAAAGATTCAGAGCAACCACATTCAAACCAACGTAAATCGTCAGGGCAATACCTGCGGCAAGACCCGGAATACGATAGTAGATTATCATAAACAAAATAACACATGCAAATCCAATGGCTGCAGCCAATAAGCTGGTACTGATGGCTTCTTCGCCAAGCTGGGCGCCAACCACAGTGGAACGGATTTCGGTAAGCTCTAAAGGCAGTGCACCGATACGGATGGTGGATGCCAGCTTGTTTGCTTCATCAAAGTCCGCCATACCGGAAATAATTGCAGAACCTTCCGTAATTGCATCATTAACCTTTGGTGCACTGATAACCTCTCCGTCATACACAATGGCAATAATTTTACCAATACTTGCGCGGGTGGCATCAGCAAACTTTACTCTTCCTTCATCATTTAAGCTAAGTTCCACTACATATTCATAGCCCACACCACTCTGTGCTTCCATTTGTCTGGCGGTTGCCTTGGCAATATCAACACCTGTCAGAACCACATCGCCGTCTGCCTGAATTTCCTCCATGGTTCTGGCTAATACAAAATCACCTTTCTCAAAATCGTATTCCACATTTCCATCGCCGTATATAAAATAAATAGCTCCCGCCTGACCAAGCTCTCTTAAAATCTTCTCTGCATCGGAAACCCCCGGAATATCTACATTAATGCGATTGGTTCCTTCCTGGTAAACCGCTGCCTCTGTAGAATAATTATCCACACGGAGCTGTAATTTGTACCGGGTATCGGACATTTCTTCTACGGTAGGATCTTCTTTTACTGTCTGGTAAGTAATACTTACACCGCCGGCCAAATCCAAACCCTGCTTAATGTTCGCCGCAGAAAACTTTTTGTCCGGACCGATTCCTACTACGCTGACAAATGCAAGCGCAACGGTGACCACTGCAATCAGCACAAGTTGTAAGAATGCTTTTGTTTTGTGATTCATGATTTTTTCCTCGATTTCTTTTGTTCTTCCCCTTCGTCATCCATATATTTTTTACAACAGTCAAAAGCAGACGGAAGGGATATCTGCTCTTTTATTTCCTGCAGGGTAAACCCTCTGGTTTCCTGCTCTATCTGCTCCGGTAAACTGCCGGTTGCTTTCATTTTAACTTCATAGCACCAAAGCCGCCATTCCACATGGGAAAAGATATGTTTTCCATCCGGCAGACGCTTTATTTCTGCCTTCGGAAACAAGTCCTGTACCTGCTCCATGGAAAGATGCAAATCTACATTCGGAAATTCCCACATGCCGGATAACAGACCATTGTCCGGGCGCTTATGAAGCACAATTTCCAACGGTTTTTCACATTCTTTCTTGATAACGAACACCGTGCGTTCCTCCAGTCTCCGCTCTTTCTTGGGAGATTTTACCGGAATCTGTAGTTCCACACCCTGATGAAAGGCCTTGCAAAGATGCATCACCGGACACTGCTCACACAATGGCTTTCCGTTTGGAAGACAGACGCAAGCCCCCAGTTCCATCAGCGACTGGTTAAAATCACCGGGACGGTCCTTTGGCATGACACTCCGCACATCGGCTTCCAACTCTTTTTTTACTTTCTCTTTCGTAATATCATCATAACTTGCCGCAATTCTCTTAAGCACCCGAAGGACATTTCCGTCCACCGATGGTTCCGGAAGCCCAAAGGCGATGGAAGCTATGGCACCTGCCGTATAGGAACCGATACCCGGCAGGGATTTTAAAGCTTCATAATCTGCCGGAAGTTCGCCGTTATACCGTTCCGTTACCACCTTTGCTGCCTTTTGCATATTCCGGACCCGGTTATAATACCCAAGGCCTTCCCACAGCTTTAACAGTTTTTCTTCCTCCGCTTCTGCAAGTGCTTTCACATCCGGAAGTTCCGCAAGGAAGCGGTCAAAGTATCCTTTGACCGCCTCTACTCTTGTTTGTTGCAGCATAATTTCCGAAACCCAAACATAGTAAGGCTTCGGCTCCTCCCGCCAACGGAGGATTCTGGCATTTCTATCATACCAGTGAAGTAAATATGGCACAATTTCTGAATAATCGTATGTCATAACTGTTCCGTTTCTATCTGGTGGAATAATCCATAAAACTGATATTGATATCCACGCTGGTTTCAATTCCGTCTACTCTTCCCTTATCGGTGTACTGCCACATAGTGTATTCATATGGGAAGTATAAATCTTCCGGCTGACCGTAATAAGCATACCACAAATCATAGTTCTGCAAGCCTTCCAGGTTAAGGTCTAAAATACTCCAGTTGGTGCTGGAATATACCGCCGGTGTATATCCTGCTGCCAGAACCGTATCACAGAACGCCTTGGCACAGGCTGTTCTCAGTTCATTCGGCATTTCATTGGCACGGCCGTCTTCCCTGTACTCTGTATCATATACAACCGGGAATGTTACATTATACCCCTTTAAAGCATCAATTACAATATTAGCTTCTTCGATGGCTTCTTCCACAGTAATTGCCTGAGTAAAATAATACACACCAACCTGCAGACCCGCATCCAAAGCACCCTTGATGTTCTGTTCAAAATAAGGGTCCATGGCACAGTTGCCTGCCGCTGCGGTACCACGATAGCCAAGGCGGATAATGGCATAATCCACACCTGCTGCCGCCACTTTCTTCCAGTCAATATCATACTGCCATTTGGAAACATCGATACCGGTTAAGGATACCTTCACATTGTTCTCATAGTACTCCAGAAACCCATTTTCGTTATAACGGAAGTTTTCTGCCTTCCGGTTATTAAACGGTATTTCAGTTCTTGCCCGCACAAGCAGACGCTCGCCGCCGTCACCGGTGATTGGAATTCTGGTAAGATACAAGTCTTCTTCCCCTACCGGAGTTACAATTCCCATGGAATCCACATCACAGAAGTCGTCCTCTGCGAAAGCATAAAAACTTGGGGAGCTTAACCGGAATACATCTCTGGAGGAATAGGAAACATTTCCTCTGATTCTGCCGATATACCGGCCCTTTCCGATTTCCACAAAACTCTGAAGGACAATTCCATCTTCCGTAATTTCGTAAGTCAGCTTGGAATCCGGCTTAAGTGCATATACTTCTTCTGCAATGTCTAATAAACAGTCATCCAGCGCAACATAATAGTTTCTGCTGTCGGAGGTAAGGTCTGCCAGCACTTTATTTCCTGCATCCAGATAACCGTTTACCTTAATCAGATTGTTTAAGGTTACCTCCGGACGGATAACAAAGTATTCCTGCAGGGTATTTCCTGCCACCACATGCAGCGTATCTGCCGCATCGCTTTCTTTCTCCAGGAAAGAGAACGCCAGCTGTTCCCTGCCGTTTTTGCAGAAGTCGCCAATGTATGGACAAAGCTTCGCCGCTTCACCCTCATTTAAAACATAGTCCCAATAAAAGGTTTCCGTCTGCTTACCATTAGAAATAATAACCTCATTAACGGAAAATGCAGAATAAATTGTCGGCGTTTCCTCAAACTTATAGGAAACCTTATAGGTATCATTGTAAAAGGTTAAATATTGTTTGCTGTTGATGTTTTCAACAATAGCTGTAAAACCTCTCAAATCGGAGGCATTGGCAATGCCTGCTTCTTTTCCGAGTTCCTTGGAACTAAAGCCCGGCAAAACTATCGGAGCTTCTGTCGGCGATGCAACCACCGTTTCTCCGGAACTATCCCCGGAAAGTGTTACTGTAGGGGTTGGGGTTTCTGTTACCTTCATAGGATTTCCACCATTATCTCCACTGGTCTGCAAACCATTAAACCGGCCCATTACCGCATTACGGAAGCTTTCCGAAACCTCCAATGCTACAAAAAAGCCCGTTACAAGAAGCAATAACACTACAATGATAAGCATTGCCGCCATCAACGGCTTATTCGATTTTTTCTTTTGCTTTGTTTCCGGCATAATCTGTACCTGCTCCTCTCCCTGTACTAATTCCCAGTAAATACCGTATCGCTCCTCAAACCGCGCATAATGCGGAGAAAATACCAGATTATTATCCTCATCCGTACCGGACAATTTAAAGTTCAGAGTATTGCCCTGACGCACCAGAATCTTGTCCGGATTCTGCTTCCATTCCTCCACGGTTCCCTCCAAAACGGTAAGGGTATCCTTTATTTCGATTTCCTTGGTTGGCACCGTAACATTTACTCCCGTGGTGGAAGAAACCATTTCTTCCTTACCAAGTCCTGCGGAAAGCACCAAATGTCCGTAGGTGAATGCCACCACATTCGGATTGTCCGGCAGCTCATGCACTGCCACCTCCGGCATAAATGCTGCTTCAATTTCGGTAGTTCCTTTATCGACGGAAACGTAGACAAATCCGCCCCGTTCCTCTGTTTTCAGGTTCTTTCCCTTTCTGGTAACGGAAAACCCGTTTTTACTCCACTCCGGCTTTCGGAAAGCAAGGATTGTTTCTCCCTCGGATTCTTTGTTAACAACTACCTTTACCAACGGATTTGCCGGCAAATCTGCTGTCATTTTAATATCCAGTCCAAGAGTATCTTCCTTTAACCGGGAAGAAATGTACATACCCAGATAAACCGTGTTATCTTTGATATAATAAACACTGTCATTTAACTTTGTGAAATTTTCCATACCTGTGCCGGTGCAGCACCAGAAATTATCAAACGGCCGGCTGAACACCTTAAAATAACCGGTTGCCATCGGTTGGAAATACATTGCCATACCGGTCTTTGGATTCTGGGAGGACACAATAGCATTCCAGAAGGTCCCCTCATAAAAGTCCAGATATTTCTTTTCTCCTGTTACCTTAAATAAACCTCTTGCCAACTTTAACATGTTGTAGGTGTTGCAGGTTTCACAGTTGCAGTTGGTACGCTCATCTGCCAAAATCTTTGGTTTACCGAAATGCTCCCACTCACTGTTGCCACCGGTAACATAGGTGTGGTTGCGAACCACCATATCAAAAAACTTTCTGGCACAATCCAGATAAAACTCTTCCTCTTCCCCCACCGTCAGATAACGGTTTAATGCGCCAAGGAACTTTGGAATGGTAGTGTTGGCATGCTTTCCGTCTAAAATATCGTTGTCATTGTATATTTCCCTGAACAGGGGCAGCTCGTCGAACTTCTCCGCTGCCATCATATATTCAATTTTACCACTCTCTTTATAGAGCTCATAGAGGCAGTCATTCATGCCGCCGTACTCTGTCGCCAGCACCTGTGCCTTCATGGATTCGTCCCAGCGGTTTACCCGGTTTGACACCCAGGTTCCCAAACGGATTGCTGTGTCCAGTGCCTTTGGCATGGTTGTAAGCTGATATACACTGATTAAACCTGCCAGGATTTTATGCATGGTGTACCACGGAACCCATGCCTGCTTTCCCTGTTCCAAATTATCAAATAATTCTTCACGGAACGCAGAAAGATAGCCGGATTCTGCCTGACATTCTGCCAACGAATCCACTACATACTCCAAACGCTCCAGAAACTTCTTGCTGCCGGTGGACGCATACACCTGGGCAAGAGCAGTTAAATAATGACCCATAGTATGACCGGCAATGTCCTGGTCTTCCCAACCGCCCGGATAACGCTTTGCTTTAGGCTGCTTCCCCGCAATTTCATAAAATCCCGCCAGCAGTCTGTCTGCCTCCAGGCTTAATAAATAATCCTGCTCCAGCCGGAACGCATTGCTTAAATAACCATCATTCAGTTCCACTTCATTTAATTTAAAGTCACGAATCATCATCTTGGCGTTCCCTCCTTTGTTGTCAAAAATACCTATTCACCCCAGGAAATACTGCTTCCCCTCGTGCTCTTGGTTAACAGTATTTTCTTATCGATACATTCCTTTAATTCTTCCACGTGGGAAATGATTCCCACGATGCGGTTGTCTGTGGCAAGCTCCTTTAAAATGGCTACTGCCTGCTCTAAGGAATCCTTATCAAGGCTTCCGAAGCCTTCATCCACAAACATGGTTTCCACCACCACACCGCCGGCATGGCTCTGGATTACATCGGAAAGCCCCAATGCCAGGGAAAGGGCGGCCTTAAAAGATTCGCCGCCGGATAAAGACTTTACACTTCTTGCCTTTCCGGTAAAGTAGTCCATAATTTCCAAATCAAGGCCGGTCACGCTGCGCCTGTTTTCTGCCTCGGTGCGGCGCTTTAAGGCATAACGGCCGCCACTCATTTTCTTAAGACGCAAATTGGCCTCGTAAATTACCTGTTCAAAATAGAACGCCTGCACATACTGCTCAAAAGGAAGCCTGTCCTTGCCGGTAAGTTCCCCGTTTGCCACATTGCTGAGCACAGAAACACTGCTGTATTCCTTCTGCATGTTTTCCCTGATTTTAAGCTGGGTTTCTACATTTTTACGCACCTTCTCGTTGGTTTCCATACGTCCTGTAAGACGGGTTATCAACTGAGTAAGTGCATCCTTTTCTTCCGAAAGGAGCTGCATTTGTTCCTCAAAGTTTTCACTGATTTCCGGCGCCGCCTTGGCAAGCTCCTGTTCCAGCAGCATATGCCGTTCCCTGAACCTAAGAACTTTGCTCTCGTTTTCCAGGGTTTCTTCCTCTAACTTCTGCAGTTCCTCCTCAGGAAGCATGTTGCGTTCAAAATCTGCCTCGTTATCAAAGCCCGCCAGACGAATGGCTTTTTCGTAATCTTCCAACGCATTCTGCTCACGCTGCATACGCAACAGCTTCTGACCGGATAACTGTTCCAACACTGCAGATTCGCTTTGCTTTCTGTTGTTCCATTCCTGATAATTGGCTTCTGCCAGGGCTATTGTTTTCTTCTTATCCTCAACCTGCGCTTCTACCACTGCAAGAGCATATGCAGCATCCTGCACATTTTCAAAAGCAGCATCCAAAAGGATACGCTTTACCGACTGGGCAATTGCTTCCTGCTCCGCACGGATACGGCGGATTTTTTCCTGCAGGGCTTCTAAGTCATTACGTTCCCCCGCAAGCTCCTGCTCCAGCTCTGCCGCCACTTCCCTGGCCTTCATGCCATCTTCCTGCTGCTTGACCAGTTCATCCAGCTGCTTTTCCACTTCGGAAAGAGTTTCCTGCACCTTAGCCTTTTGCTCCATACGCTCTGCGATTAACTGCTGTACCACGCCAATTTCGCCGCGGATGCCAAGCTGCTGAAGCAACAGTTCCATAGTTCCTTTTTCGGAAGCTGCTTCTTTCCCAAGCTCCTCTAATTTACTGCTGAGTTCCTGGTATTCCTGCTTGCGGGCTGCCAGTTCTTCCCTGGAAACCGCACCTCCCGCCGGTTTTGCCGGTTCCGGATGTTCGGTGGAACCGCATACCGGGCAAGGACTGCCTGCCTCTAAATCCATGGCAAGCATACCTGCCTGCTCGTAAGTATACGCTGCTTCCAGCTGCTGTAATTTTGCATTCTGCTTCTGCTTTTCTTCCATCAGCTCAGAAATCTGCGCTGTTAGCCTATCGTAATTTTCTTTAATTTTCTCAAAGCTTTCAAACCGCTTTGCCTGATTTTCCAATTCTAAAAGAGAGGCTTTAAGTTCCCTCTCAGCGGCCTCCAATGCTCTGCCCGCCTGGTAAATCTCCGTTAATTTATCCTGCTTTGCCCGGCACTCCTTATATTTGGCTTCTTTTTCTGCTATGGCAGACTTAAAAGCATTCTCCTGTTCTGACAACTCTGCCGCAGAAAGTTCTAACCGGCGGGACTCTTCCTCCAGTTCTTCCTTCTGGGTCAGCAGCTTTACCTCGCCACGAAGCTGTTCCATGGTTCTGACCTGCTGCTCCATGTTGATTTTATCGGCCTGGGCTTTTTGATAAGACAAAGTAACATGTTCTTCCAAGGCTCTTAAGTCAGCCATCTGCTGCTCTTTTTCCGCAATGCTGCGAAGAAGCTGTGTACTTTCTTCTTTGGCAATCAGATACGCCTCTTTCTGAGGACGCACCGCCGTAACCGCACGCTTTACAAGCGCCAGACGCTGCTTATCGATTTTATTTTTCTGTTCCAGCACCAGCATGTCCGGAAGCTGTTCCTCTAATGTCGCAAACTCCTGCTTTTTTTCCAGCCAGTCAGACGCCTTGGCCTCTTTTACCTTAAGCTCTGTCAGCTTTTTCTCTGCGATGGCAAGTCGCTCCCCGGTACGCTCCAATTCAGCCTTATCTTCCTTCACAAGAGTCTGTAAAATCTCCTGAAACTCTGTTGTCTTATGGATATCCTTACTTTCTAAAAAAGCATCAATCTGCTCTTTATAAGCACTTTCTGCAGAATTATCAATACCGCTGTAATACTGAACGATGGACTTATCCAATTCCTCACAGAACCGCTTTACCTTTAACATGCGGTCCTTTAATTCCTTACCGATGCGGCCAAGCTCGCCGGTGTGGAATACCTTACGGAAAATTTCACCGCGGTCCTTGCTGTCTACGGTAAGAAGCTTTAAAAACTCGCCCTGGGCAATCATGGAAATCTGCTTAAACTGCTTATAATCCACACCAAGGATTTCTTCCACTTTATCGGTTACCATCTGGTAGCCCACAATTTTCAGCCCGTCCGGCATGGTAAGCACTGCTTCTGCCTTACTGTCTGTAAAGCCTTCGCCACGCTGCTTTGGACGGCGGTAGGCCGGACTTCTCTCGATTTTATACACACTTCCGCCATGGGAAAATTCTAAAATCACATAGGTTTTGCTGCTATCCTCCGCAAAATCAGAGCGGAAAGAATCCGCCGGCCGGTTTTCACCGCTGGCATTGCCAAATAGTGCAAAAGAAACCGCATCAAAAATAGTGGTTTTTCCGGCACCGGTAGCTCCGTGCACCAAAAACACACCCTCTGAAACAATACGCTCCAGCGGTAAAATTACCTGTCCTGCAAAGGGACCAAATGCACAAAGCTCCAAATAAGTCGGTTTCATGTACTCCTCCTAAGGCCTATATTCCGCCTTCTGT
>JAZNXI010000199.1:0-4217 GCA_045593825.1 Lachnospiraceae bacterium | reverse complement strand
GTTAAGAAGTTCTGCATCGGTTAGAAGCACTACCGCATCCTGCTCACTGTTTGCTGCAAGAACAAGGTTTTGTAACGCTTCCGGCTTAAGCAAATCAAGATTTGTAATGCCTAAATCCGTCATTAACTGATTTAATTCTTCGTCAGTTAATCCAAGAACCTCTTTTACCGCTTCTGCCACCTGATAAAGTACTCCGGCTGCACGTTCTGCCGCTTCAACATCGCTTGCTTCTTCCGTACTGCCAGCCTTCTTAAGCTCAGGCTTTTCTTCTGCTGTCTGTAAACTGTCCTTTTCCTCGGAGGACACTTCCATCGGCTTTTCCGGCTGCTCCGCCTTGTCTACCGCTGCAGCAGAAGCTTTTTTGATTTCTGCCGGCTGTGAATTTTGTCCGCTTTCTGCACCTATATTCTGTGACATCTGCATCAGTTGTTCAAAACCGGAATCCTTCGATTTCACAGAATTATTTTTTGCAGAAAACATCATTCCACCGCCGGACACACCAAAAATCTGCTGTGTCTGCATATGTTTTCTCCTTTCTTGTTATCAAAAGGAGTCCGTTCCTCTTTGATACGAATCTTAGAGACCCTCCATACCAAGCTCTACCATCCGGTTAACAATTCTGGCTGCGAATAACGGTTCCATCTCTGCTAAAATCTCAGACACAATCGACTTTTTCATACAATCCAATAATCTGCAGATTAAATCAATATCACTTGGCATTTCGGAAAGGATGTCTGCCGCATCACCCGGATCAATACCTGCCAGATAGTCAGCGTATTGCTGGATGTTGTCTTCGATCATCTGCTTTTCCAAAAGCTGTTCGTAGATTTTTGCCGCATTGTTTGGATACATAGCCGCGTACCATTTTAAGTACTCGTCTGTAGACGGAGCCTTGTCGTTGAAAACGACCTCTTTGTCGAATTCTTCCCGAAGCTTCGCAAACTCGTCCTGCTCTTCCTCATAGTGCCGCAGAGAATCAATTTCCTTTTGCATCTCTGCAAGGCGGCTGGCATAATCAGAGTTCTCTTCTCTATATTTATCGACCTGTTCTTCCAATTTCTTAATATATTCTACCGCTTCTGCAAGATTTTTATATGGATATGCGTTCTCATAAGCTTCCTGTTCTTCGGAAACATCCGGTAAAATACGGTTAATAACCGGGATATCCTTTAGCACCGGACGAAGCACTCCACTGCCAAGGCCACCTACATCAAATTTAATGAGTAACGCAAGAATTGCAAGCCAGATAAGAACAATGAGAAAAATAATCAGGACGGTCAGAAATTTACCGCCGCCACCGCGTTCTTCCTTATCCAAATCCTGAATTTTATCTTTTTTTGCCATAGCTATTCTTCCCTTTCTCTCGCCTTTCCAAAACGGAAGGTTACTAATTCGTTAATTTCCTGCTGATCGGCAGCTTCCATTTCTTTCAAAAAGTCTTCGAAAGCATGCTCTTTCAGTTTTTCCTGAATTTTTCGCTCCTTCATGGCATTTTCCAGCTTTGCCTGGGCAAGCTGCATGTTTTTTTCTGCTTGCTTTACCACAAGGATTTGTTCTGCAATCCGGTATTCCATGGATTTTATGGCATGCTCCAGCTGGGTTAACTCATGAACGTTAATTGAGGAGGACATTTCCTGACGCTTTTGCTCCACATACTGCTCTTTTCTTGCAATAAGCTGTGCCAGCTTTGCTTCCTCCTCATTTAAAGCCATTCTGGCAAGTCCATAGGCAGTTTTTGCCTGTTCTTCCAGCTTTTCTTTAATATTCAGCAGACTCTGCATTTTGTAAACAAATTTAGCCATCTGCAAAAATTCCCTTCAACAGCTCAACGGTTTCTTCAAAAGTAAACTTTTCATCCACCTGCTGCTTTAAAAAATCATTTACTGCATTTATTTTAGAGATTGCATAATCAATTTCTTTATTGGAACCGGCCTTATAAGCGCCGATATTGATTAAATCTTCTGCCTCGCCATAGGTTGCAAGGACATTTTTTAATTTATTGGCCACCTGTTTATGCTCTTTTGTAGCTATTGAACTCATTACTCGGGAGATGCTCTGCAAAATATCGATTGCCGGATAATGGTTTTTATGGGCCATTTTTCTGGAAAGTACAATATGCCCGTCCAAAATACCTCTGGCTGTATCGGCGATTGGTTCATTCATATCGTCACCGTCTACCAGCACGGTATAAATACCGGTAATAGAACCCTTTGCGGTTTTTCCGGCACGCTCCAAAAGCTTTGGCATTTCTGCATACACACTTGGCGGATAGCCGCGGGATACCGGCGGTTCTCCGGATGCGAGACCGATTTCTCTTTGCGCCATGGAAAAACGGGTCATGGAGTCCATCATAAGTAAAACGTCTTTGCCGCAGTCACGGAAATATTCCGCAATGGCGGTAGCGGTTTTTGCGGCTTTTTTTCGGATAAGTGCCGGCTGGTCGGAGGTTGCCACCACAATAACGGAGCGGCGTACACCTTCTTCTCCCAAGTCACGCTCTAAGAATTCCTTAACTTCTCGTCCACGTTCACCAATCAGGGCGATAACATTAATATCAGCCTTTGTATTTCTTGCAAACATACCGAGCAAGGTACTTTTACCAACACCGGAACCTGCAAAAATACCGATTCTCTGGCCCTTACCAAGGGTCATAATGGCATCTACCGCTTTAACACCAAGAGGCAAAACATCATCAATAAGAACACGTTCCATTGGATTTGGCGGCATAGCATCAGAATTGCGGGATTCCTTTAACCGAAGCTCTGTACCGTCGAAGGGCTGGCCAAGACCATTTAAAACCATCCCAAGAAGTTCAGGTCCCACAGGAACCTGTGCTGCCTCACAATTACCTTCTACATAATCTCCGATTTGCACACCGGAAATATCTTCATACGGCATTAACTGAAGACGGCCGTCCGTAAAACCAACCACCTCAGCAAGCACGGTTTTACCGCTTCCTGCGAGAACAATACGACAGGTATCTCCTACCTTAGCTTCCGGTCCGGTGGATTCTACCGTAAGACCAACCACCTTGACTACCTTGCCGTAGGTCTTTATGTAATTTTTATTGCATAAATCCAGATATCCGGCTAAACTCATTACAATTCATCCTATTTAACCAAGTAACGACAAATCCTCCAGCAGACCATTCAGTCTGACACCCAGGCCGCAGTCTATTACACGGTTTTCATTTTCCAGTTTGCAGCTGCCATCCGGCAAATCTGCAGATTTCTTAAATTCCAGAGCATATTTATCTTTGTAATGCTCTTTGATTTTTGGAAACAAGGCCGCATATTTTTTATAATCTTCTTCACTTAAGACTACATCAAAATAGGTATCCTTCTGGGCAAAACCCAGACCGGTTTCCAAAAGGTAAACCAATATTTCCTTATGATTGTCATAGGCAACATTTGTTACCTTTTTTACCAGTTCAATTAAAATACCGGCAAATGCAGGCTCCAATTCTGCAATTTTTGTCTGATACTCCTGCTCAAGCTCAAGTTTTCTAGCTTCCAAAACAGCAAGCGCACGTTCTTCTTCTTCCTTGGCATGCTTGATGCCTTCCTCATAACCCTGGGCAGAAGCCATTTTTAATATACTTTCTTTTGCAAGCTCCGCATCACGTTTTCCCGCTTCGATTAAACCATCTGCCTGAGCTCTGGCTCTGGCAACCATATCTTCCTCTTTGCGGTTAATAATCGGCATCATTTCAGCCATAATTTCTTCCCGGAGGGAGTTTTTGATTTCTTCTATGTCCTGCTCCGTAAGCTCAGGAGCAGCTGTCATTTCTTCAAAATCCTCGATTTCTCCCAGGTCTTCCACTAAAAGTCCAGGCACAAACTCGCCGGCATCCTTAGGTTCAGAAATCACAGGCTTAGATAAAACCGTTTTGCGCACACGCTCTTCCAACTCAAATTCACGAACCTCCATATCGAGAGATTTCATTTTCTGAGTGTCATAGGCAATGGAATATGCCTTAATCAAATTACTAGACAACCAGCTCGTCACCTCCGCCTCTGGATGTTACGATTTCACCGGAATCCTCTAACTTACGGATAATATTAACAATCTTCTGTTGTGCTTCTTCAACATCCTTCATACGAACAGGACCCATAAAGTCCATATCCTCGCGGATCATAGTAGCAAGACGCTTGGACAGGTTATTAAAGATTGCATTCTGAACATCTTCATTGGCACTCTTAAGAGCCACTGCAAGC
>JAZNXI010000198.1:0-2127 GCA_045593825.1 Lachnospiraceae bacterium | reverse complement strand
AGACCGCTTGGCCTCCGACTTGGCAGCGTTCGCACAGTTTGGTTCTGACTTAGATGCTGATACCAAAGAAAAGCTGGCACAGGGTGAAAGAATCCGTGAGGTATTAAAGCAGCCTCAGTACAAGCCAATGCCGGTTGAGTATCAGGTAATCATCATTTATGCGGCAACCAAGAAGTACTTACTCGACATCGAAGTAGACAGCATCCGTCAGTTTGAAAAGGAACTGTTTGATTTCATCGATACCAAGTACGCTGAGGTTCCAAAGGCAATCCGTGAAGAAAAGCAGATGTCCGAAGAGACAGAAGCTACTTTAATTAAGGCAATTGAGGAGTTCAAAAAAGAATTCAGAGGATAGAGAGGTGTGATGTAACATGGCTTCCATGAGAGATATCAAGAGGCGCAGAGAAAGTATACAGAGCACCGGGCAGATTACCAAGGCGATGAAGCTGGTTTCCACCGTAAAGCTGCAAAAGGCCAAGGGCAAGGCAGAAAATACCAAGCCTTACTTTGAGCATATGTACAAAGCGGTAAATTCCATGCTCCGGAAATCCGGAAATATCCTTCATCCGTATCTTCAGAGCGGCAGCTCCGAAAAGAAGGGCATCATCATGGTAACCTCCAACCGTGGACTTGCGGGCGGCTATAACTCCAACATTATCAAGATGGTAATGAACAGTGGCATCAGCAAGGAAGACGCAGTAATTTATGCTGTGGGTAAAAAAGGCAGGGACGCTTTGGCGAGACGTGGTTACACCATCGCCGAGGACTATTCCGAAGCAATGGACGAACCGGTTTTTAACGATGCAACAGCAATCGGCCGTAAGGTGTTAGAAGACTTTGCGGAAGGCAAAATCGGTGAGATTTATCTGGTTTATACCGAGTTCAAAAATACAGTGACACATATTCCTACCTGGCTGAAGCTTCTTCCGGTGGTAGTATCCGAGGAGGAAGAAGAGGACGAGGCAGACAAGCTGACACTGATGAACTATGAACCGGAGGCAGAGGAAGCCCTGGACTTAATTATTCCAAAGTATATCAACAGTTTAATTTACGGCGGACTGATGCAGTCCTTTGCAAGTGAAAACGGTGCAAGAATGCAGGCAATGGATTCTGCGACAACCAATGCCGAAGAAATGATTTCTACCCTGGAATTAAGCTACAACCGTGCCCGTCAGGGTGCCATTACCCAGGAACTTACCGAAATCATTGCCGGCGCAAATGCAATCAACTAAGAAAAGGAGTGAACGAAATTGGCTACAAACAATATCGGAAAAATCACTCAGATTATCGGTGCGGTACTTGACATTAAATATACAGGCGGAAATCTTCCGGAAATATACGAAGCTATTAAAATCCAGAACGGTAACACCGAGCTGGTGGTAGAGGTAGCACAGCACTTAGGTGATGACACCGTGCGCTGTATCGCCATGGGTCCAACCGACGGACTTGTCCGTGGCATGGATGCAGTGGCTACCGGTGCTCCGATTTCCGTTCCTGTAGGTGAAAATACCTTAGGACGTATGTTTAACGTACTCGGTAATCCGATTGACGAAAAACCGGCTCCGGAAGGAGTACAGTATTTACCAATTCACAGAAAGGCACCTGCTTTCGAAGAGCAGTCCACCCAGACAGAAATGTTAGAAACCGGTATTAAGGTCGTTGACCTTCTCTGCCCTTACCAGAAGGGTGGTAAAATCGGTCTGTTCGGTGGTGCCGGCGTAGGTAAAACCGTACTTATCCAGGAGTTAATTACCAACATTGCAACAGAGCATAACGGATATTCCGTATTTACCGGTGTAGGTGAGCGTACCCGTGAAGGTAACGACTTATATTACGAAATGATCGAATCCGGCGTTATCGAAAAGACCACCATGGTATTCGGTCAGATGAACGAGCCACCGGGAGCAAGAATGAGAGTAGGCTTAACCGGTCTTACCATGGCAGAATACTTCCGTGACCAGACAGGTAAAGACGTACTTCTCTTTATTGATAATATTTTCCGTTTTACCCAGGCGGGTTCCGAAGTATCCGGGCTGCTTGGCCGTATGCCATCTGCGGTAGGTTACCAGCCGACACTGCAGACCGAAATGGGTGCCCTGCAGGAGCGTATTACTTCCACAAAGAACG
>JAZNXI010000197.1:0-34598 GCA_045593825.1 Lachnospiraceae bacterium | reverse complement strand
CTGAAAATATCATCATAGTTCTTTTTGTCATTGAAACGGGTTTCGTATTCCATGTAGAATGGCTGACCCATATACATACCATCTAACCAAACCTGTGCCGGATAAATGAGTTTGTGCCAGAAGTTACCTTCGCGGGTACGTGGCTGGCGCTTAACCTGAGAGTAGATAAGTTCAATGGCCTTACGGTATTTTTCTTTGCCGGTGAGGTCATATAATTCAAACAGGGTTTTGCCTGCGTTAACGTCATCAATATTGAACTTTTCAGGATTGTAGCCGTCGATGGAACCGTCTTCCTGTACACGGTGGCTGATGTAGCTTTCTGCAAAGTCACGGTATTTTTCTTTACCGGTGATGGAATACATTTCTAAGATGGCCTTAATCATGCAACCGTCGATATAGTTCCAGTCGGACTTGATACCCTGACGCTTTTTCTCGATATTCCAAGCAGGAAAATCTAATGTACTTTTTTCCAGTAATTCATCAATATAAGCTTCGATGTGATTCTGATTCATAGGTAAACCTCCAGTAAGTTTTCACTAATGTACATATTTTAACACAAAATGAAAGCATTTTCAATACAAACTGTTTTTTTTGAAAAAAGTGTGAATTAAGGAAAAAATCTTTTCTTTTTATGAATTATATGGTATGATAGGAAAGGTTCGCACTGTTTTTGAAAAACGGTGTCAAAAAGGGAGTTCCCAAAGTAGAAAGGAAATGCATTATGAAAAAGAAATTAATGGCAGTTTTGCTTGCAGGTATGATGGTTTTAGCAGCAGGCTGTGGCAACAAAGGAAAAGTAACCATCGGTGAATACAAGGGTCTGGCACTTACCAGCGTATCCCAGGCAGAAGTGGATGCAGAAATCCAGACCATGTTAGAAAATATGGCCGAATTAGTAGAGGTTGACCGTGCGGCAGCAGAGGGCGATACCGTAAACATCAACTTTGTTGGTCTTTTAAATGGTGAACCGTTTGAAGGCGGTACCGATGATACCGAAGCAGGTACTGATTTAGAGCTTGGCTCCAATAGCTTTATCGACGGTTTTGAAGAAGGTCTTATCGGTGTGGTTGCAGGTGAAAAAAGAGATTTAAATCTTACTTTCCCTGAAGATTACGGTGTGGATGAATTAAACGGACAGGCAGTAGTATTCCAGGTAACTGTAAATGCGGTAAAGGAAACCAAGATTCCTGAATTTACCGATGAACTGGTTGCAGAAAAGGTACCGGAATATCCAACTGTAGAATCTTATACCACAGCTCTTCGTGAAAATATGAATCAGACCTCTTATTATGAGCAGGTAACAGAGCAGCTTATGGCTTCCAGTGAAGTGCAGAAGTACAATGAGGCAGAAGTTCTGGTACGTAAGGAAATGTTAATCTCCGAATATACAAGCTATGCTGAGTACTATGGCTCTTATTATGGTCTGGATACAGAAACAGCGATTATGTATTTCTTAGGCTTTGAATCCATGGACGCTTTTAAGGAAGAAATGGGTAAGTACGCTTACGAAGTAGAAAAGAATGCAATGATTATTACAGAAATCGCAAAGATTGAAAACATTGAAGTATCCGATGAAGAATACGCAACAAGAGCAGCAGACATGGCTGAGTACTACGGCTATGAAGATGTAGCAGCTTTTGAAGAAGCAAACGGCAAGGATAACATCAAGGATTCCATCCTTTCCGAACTTGTTATGGATTTCATTATTGATAATGCAGTAATTACAGAAGCCCAGTAAGAGTAAAAAAATTAAACACCGATGAGTGCTGTTTTTATGGTAAGGCACTTATCGGTGTTAATTTTTTATGGCGTGTTATTCAGCGTCTTCTTCGTCTTCGTCACCCATAAGGTTATCAAACTCTTCTTCGTCTAACAGCTCATCAAAGGCGTCGGCAACAATGTCGAACTCCTCGTCATCTTCAATGTTCTGAACATCGATTTCTTCGCCGTTTTCAATGAAGCGGTAAAGATAAATGTCATCTTCCGGTGCTGCGTCGGTTGGAATGAGGGCGATATACATCTGCTCTTTGCCGTTAACTTTTGCAGGGAAAGTAGCGAGAACATCGCATAATAATTCGCTGTCATCATCTAAAGTAAGGGTAATCTGATCGGTTGTTTCATCATAGTTTTTCATAAATAATCCTCCGGAATATTTGATATTGTAATTATAGTGGACAAGATATGGCCTTGTCAATGTCAGTTTCTAAAAAGTGACCGAACTTTTGTTTGCACTGTGCGGCAGGATATGATACACTGTAAAGAGAAAGGGGAATGGTTATGGAACGGCAGAAAGTGATTTTCCATATTGATGTGAACAGTGCTTTTTTGAGCTGGGAATCGGTATACCGCATGACGGTGGAAGGCGAAACCGAGGACCTTCGTCTGGTGCCGTCCATTGTGGGTGGCGACCGGGAAAAGCGCCATGGTGTGGTTCTGGCAAAATCCACGCCTGCCAAAAAGTTTGGCATTACAACGGGAGAACCTATCGCCCATGCCCTGCAAAAGTGTCCGGAACTTTTAGTGGTTCCGTCCAGGCATCACATTTACGAATATTATTCCTCAAAATTTATGGATATATTAAAAGAATATTCTCCGGTAGTGGAGCAGTACAGCATTGATGAGGCGTTTATGGATATGACCGGTATGGAGGCTTTGTTTGGAGAGCCGGTTGCCTGCGCCCACCGGTTAAAGGACCGCATAAAAAATGAGCTTGGTTTTACGGTAAATGTTGGTATTTCCACCAACCATCTTCTGGCAAAAATGGCAGGGGATTTCAAAAAGCCGGACCTGGTACATACCTTGTTTCCGGAAGAAATTGAACAAAAAATGTGGCCTCTGCCGGTGGAGGATTTGTTTTTTGTGGGTAAGGCTACGGCATCAAAGCTGCATACGTTAGGCATTCACACCATTGGTGACTTGGCAAAAAGCAACCGCGAAATGCTTCATAGTCATTTGAAGTCCACCGGGGATACCATCTGGAAATTTGCCAATGGTATCGATGAAGTGGTGGGCGGCAGAAAAAATCAAGAGGCCAAGGGCTACAGTAATGAAACAACCCTGGCTCATGACGTAACAGAAAAAGAAGAGGCAGAGGAAATCCTTTTGGGGCTGGTGGAGCAGGTGTCCGGCAGACTCCGGGCTGACGGAAAAAAAGCAGAAGTAGTATCGGTAGGAATCAAAGACGCCTGGTTTGTGTCTTCCTCCCATCAGTGCGTGTTGCCGAATCCTACGGCGGGCACCAGGGAATTATACGAGCACGCCTGCAGGCTTTTGGCGGAATTCTGGGACGGAAAGCCAATCCGTCTGCTAAATTTTTATGTCAGCAGACTTACGGAAGAAGAGGGAAGGCAGCTTTCCCTCTTCGATACCACTGATTACGAAAAGCAGGAAAAGGCAGATGCTGCTATGGATGCCATAAGAGAGCGTTTCGGTGCAGGAGCTATAAAGCGTGCCGCATTTTTAAAACCGGCAGATGGTAAAGGCAGTAAATCGTCCGGGTAAAATCAGTAAACTATTTGGAGAAATTATATGTCAAAGCAGGTAACGGTTTCCGTGCGCAATCTGGTAGAATTTATTTTGCGTGGCGGAGATATTGACAATTCAAGAGGGTTTAAAGATCCGGATGCCATGCAGGAGGGCAGCCGGATTCACCGTAAAATCCAAAAGGCTATGCCTTCCGGTTATGCGGCAGAGGTGTCCTTAAAAATAGAACTCCCTCTGGAGGAAGGAGAAGATGCTTTGCTGCTTACGGTAGAAGGTAGGGCAGATGGTGTCTGGCTCCGTGATGAAGCTTCGAATGAAATACTCATTGATGAAATTAAGAGTATGTATCAGGATGTGTCCCACATCAAGGAACCGGTGACCGTACATCAGGCCCAGGCAAAGTGCTATGCCTATATTTATGCGGAGCAGCATGATTTAGAGTCTATCGGTATACAGATGACCTATGTAACTATAGAAACAGAAGCGGTAAAGCGGTTTGAGGAATTCTTTACCAAAGAGGAATTAAAGGTGTGGTTTTACGGCCTTGTAAAGGAATATTCCAAGTGGCTGTTTTGGGAGAGGGACTGGACAAAAATAAGAAATGAGAGCATTAAGAGCCTACCGTTTCCTTTTGAGTACCGTCCGGGACAAAAGGATTTTGTAACCGGTGTGTACCGCAGTATTTTAAGGGAAAAGAAACTGTTTGTGGAAGCACCTACCGGTGTCGGCAAAACCATATCCACCATATTTCCGGCAGTAAAGGCCATGGGGGAGGAGTTATCTTCCAAGCTTTTTTACCTGACGGCAAAAACCATTGCAAGAACCGTGGCGGAGGATACGTTTACCTTGCTTAATGAACGGGGCGTGCGGTTCCGTTTTGTTACCATTACTTCCAAAGAAAAAATCTGTATTTTGGATAAACCGGAATGTAATCCGGGCAGCTGTCCAAGGGCAAAAGGGCATTTTGACCGGGTGAATGATGCGGTGTTTGATATGTTAACTTCCGAAGAAACCATCACCCGGGAGTTAATTGAACAATATGCCCAAAAACATAACGTCTGTCCGTTTGAAATGTGTCTGGACGTTTCCACTTGGGCAGATGCGGTGGTGTGTGACTACAACTATGTGTTTGACCCGACGGTGGCATTAAAGCGTTTCTTTGCAGAGGAAAAAAAGCACGACTTTATTTTCCTTATTGATGAGGCTCATAACCTGGTGGAACGTGCCAGAGAGATGTACAGTGCTGAGCTCATAAAAGAAAATTTCCTGCTGGTAAAGCGGTTGATTAAAGGAAAGAGCCGCCAAATGGAAAAATATCTGGACGCCTGCAATACGGCCCTGCTTCGTTTGAAGCGGGAGTGCGAATCCTTTCAGGTTTGGGATAACGTGGGCGATTTTGTGATTCCGCTCATGCGCTTGTCTGCGGAATATGAGGATTTTCTGGCAGAAAATGTGTTAGATGCGGAGGCCAAGGAGGCGGTCCTTGATTTGTACTTTGATGTGCGGCAGTTTCTTTCCGTGCATGAGGTTATGGGGGAAGAATACCGCATTTATACCGACTATACAGAAGGCGGTGACTTCCGCCTGAAGCTGTTGTGTATGGAACCTGCCAAGCAGTTAAAGGAGCGCATGAACAAGGGCCGGGCGGCAGTTTTATTTTCTGCCACACTGCTTCCAATCAATTACTATAAAGAACAGCTGGGCGGCAGCGAGGAGGACTATGCCATTTATGTGCCGTCTCCCTTCGATACGGATAAACGGTTGTTAATGGTTGGCCGGGATGTCAGTACCAAGTATACCCGCCGTACCCGTAATGAATACGAAAAAATAGCGCTATATCTGGATTATTTTGTGTCGGCAAAGCTGGGCAACTATTTTGTGTTTTTTCCGTCCTACCAGATGATGGAACAAACAGCAGAACTGGCAGAAGAACTGCTTGGCTGGAAACAGGGAATTTTGTCGGAAGACGGAAACTTTGTATTTGAAGATGACGCACCGGTGCATTTGTATATGCAAAAATCCGGCATGACGGAAAAAGAGAAGGAGCAGTTTCTGGCGGCCTTTGCAGAGCAGCCGGAAAAGCATACGGTGGGCTTTTGTGTTATGGGCGGTATTTTCGGTGAAGGAATCGATTTAAAAAATGACCGTCTTATCGGTACTGTAATCGTAGGTACGGGTTTGCCAATGGTCTGCGATGAAAAAGAACTGTTCCGGTTTTACTTTGATGAAAAAAACGGCAGAGGCTTTGATTATGCCTATCTCTATCCCGGCATGAATAAGGTTATGCAGTCCGCCGGACGTGTTATCCGCACCACGGAAGATACGGGTGCTATACTTCTTTTGGATGAGCGGTTTTTAACCGGTTCTTATCAAAATTTGTTTCCAAGAGAATGGTTTCCGTTTGAAACCGTAAATGCAGCCTCCATGAAGCCCGCACTTAGGGACTTCTGGGAGAAATACAAGTGAATAAAGGAACAAAAAAGCCTTTCTTTTCATAGAATGTAATGACAACATTATATGAAAAGGAAGGTTTTTTTATGAATGGATATAGACAAAACAATTGCTATTCCGGACGTTCGGGAAGACCTAATGCAGTTGTGAACCAGGGCTGTTGCAATGCGGTTCCGGCTCAGGCAGCTTCCTGCTGTAATGCAACACCGGTACGGGGAGCTTCCTGCTGCGACAATACGGCTGCCGGCGGTATTATTGTAGGCGGATGTACAGATGCATGTAATAAAGAAACAACGCTCAGAGACTATCCGATTGCTATGGCATATGTGCCTTGGCAGACTTATGGCAATCTTTATGCGCAGCCACAGGCGCTTCGGAACGGAACTGTGTTTGCAGAATTGAATCTGGATTTTGCAGGAAGGAGATGTAATTAGGTATGCCGGTAATTATGTGTAAACATCCTTTGATGATGAGAATTATGGAAATCAGTTTTACCATGGATGACCTTCGCCTGTATCTGGATACGCATCCGGATTGTCAGGAAGCTTTGGCGTATTTTGATGAACTCCAGGAACAGAGAAGAGCAGCAATAGATGCGTATGAAGCACAGTTTGGTCCACTTACCATGTATGGTAACGTAGAATCCGGCTGTGACAACTGGAAATGGTCCTGCGGTCCGTGGCCATGGCAGAATTATTAGAAGGAGGTAGTGAAGTATGTGGAGTTATGAAAAAAGATTACAGTATCCGGTAAACATCACCACCACTAATCCAAAGCTTGCCATGGTGATTATGACCCAGCTTGGAGGTCCGGATGGTGAAAAGGGTGCGGCAACCAGATATATTTCCCAGAGATATTCCATGCCGTACAGCAATGTGGCAGGCCTGCTCACGGACATCGGCACTGAGGAAATGGCCCATGAGGAAATTATTTCTTCCATTGTTCATCAGTTAACAAGAAACTTAACGGCAGAGCAGATTGAAGGTACACCGTTTGCTAATTATTATGTGGACCATACCCTTGGCATTTACCCTGCAAGTGCAACCGGCGAACCATGGACAGCGGCATACGTTCAGTCCAAGGGTGACCCGATTACCGATTTGCATGAAGACCTGGCAGCAGAGCAGAAGGCAAGAACAACCTATGACAATATTCTCCGTCTGATTAAGGACCCGGAAGTTTGCGATCCGATCCGTTTCTTAAGAGAACGTGAAATTGTGCATTATCAGAGATTTGGTGAGGCACTCCGCAGCGTGCAGGAAAGATTGGACAGCAGAAACTTCTATATGATTAATCCTGCCTTCGACAAATAAGGAATACGTCCTGTAATGGTTGACAGATATATACTGATTCGGTTATGATATTTATGTATCGTATAATTTGTTATAGGGATTCTTCAATTGTAGAATGCGATTGATGAAATATAGAAAGGCAATAAGATGAGTCGTAGAAATGTACTTGGAAATCAAATAGAATCCGGCAAATCGTTGTGGATTATTTTAATTAGTTTACTGATTGCCGCAATACAGTTTTTTGTATTTTATTGTGTGGGCGGCGGCTGGCTTGGACAATTATTGGCAGGTCTTTGTATGTTGCTTGGCAGCATTGCGGTGCATGCCCTTACGGGTGAACTGGAGGAATTGTTTTCGTATCTGTTGTTCCCTTGTATTTGTGCCGGAGGGGTAGGGCTTCTACTGCCACAGCTGACCGGTGATATTCTGCCGGAGGCCGGCACGGTATTTACTGCAAGCTTTCTTGCCTGGTTGATACCGGTGGTATATGGCTGCTTGTTTACCTGGGCAGAAGGAGGTTCTGTGCTTCCGCAGTTTTCTGTTTTCTATAAAAGGGCATCGGTATTCTTTTATCTTGTTTATTTTGGGGTTTTGGTATGGTGGTTTGTGGCGTACAGCCGCATTCCGGAGGCGGAAATTTCCGCACAGTTTATACCGTTTGCTACTTTTGCGGCCTATGTTGACGGGGTGATTTCCGACATAGTTCCGCTGGAACGCCTGCTTCGGTTTGTGGCAGAGCGGATAGGCATGTTTCTTCCGTATGGCTTCTTTGTTGCCATGGCAGGAAGAAAAATACACAGCCTTCTCCGGTTAGGGTTAGTGCTGGTACTTCCGGTAATTGTAGAGATTTTACAGTATATTTTAAAGTTTAATTCCTTTGATGCGGATGATATTATTTTTTCCTTCCTGGGGGGACTTATGGGAATGCTGTTGTTTGTCATTTTTAATGCGTTGTTCCAAAAGACCATCGGAAAGAATTTTGACGGCTCTGAAATTGAAAAGGATTATTACGGCAGAAGAATATAAAAAAATTAGAAAAGGATTGCTCTTTGACGGGAGCAATCCTTTTTTTGTTAGTTTGTACCACGGAAGCCGCGGCCGATAATTTCACTGGTATTGGTGATAAGAATAAAGGCGGTCGGCTGTTCGTGCTTGATAAATTGACGGAGCTGTACGGCTTGTGCACGGTTAAGCACGGTGAGTATTATTTTTTTGTTCTGGCCGGAAAATGCGCCGGTGGCATCACAGACGGTGGCACTGCGGTGCAGTTCCTGTACGATGTAACGGTTAATTGGTTCCGGCTCGTCACAGATTACTGTAAAATATTTGTGGAGATTCATACTTTCAATGGCGGAATCTACAACGGTGGACTTTAACACCAGACCAAGGAAAGAAAGAAGTCCGGTCTGCATACCAAAGGTTGGAAATGCCAGCAGGGTAAGGAACACATCCGTGGCAAACAGGGCTTGGCCGATATCAAAGGAGGAATACTTCTTTAAAATCATGGCAACGATGTCTGTGCCTCCGGTAGAACCGCCGCTGTTAAAAAGGATGGCGGCGCCGATAGCCGGAAAGCCCACCGCAAAGGCCAGTTCTAAAACCGGTTCGGTGGTAAAAGGAGCATCCATCGGATAAATAACTTCCAAAAGCTGCAAGGCGCCGGACAGAAGTAAACTTCCGTAAATTGTTTTGATGCTGAATTCTTTTCCGAGAACGATAAGTCCGACAATCAGCAGTACGGTATTAACAATAGTAACCAAAGTGGCGGAACTGATGGCACCGCCAAGCAGATTGCTGACAATCATGGCAAGGCCGGTTACACCGCCGATGGCATAATTATTCGGAAATTTGAAAAAGTAGACACCGACTACTACAAACAGCACGCCGACAGTCAACAAAGCATATTCTTTTATTCTCTCTTTCATATAAGTATCCCCCAAATACTGTTTTGTCGTACATAATTATAATCTTGTGAATATGCAGATTCAATAGTAAAAATGAAAAATAAAAATTTTTTTTAGAATTGGTGTAACCTTTTTTCTTTTTGTGCGAATAAGGGATGTAAGCAAAAAAACAAAAACACTGCCGGAGCGGAAGTTACCGCTATCCGGTATAAGAAAAAGGAGATAAAATATGTTTAAAAAGTACTTAGTAACTACAGTAGCAATGCTTGCAGCAGTTTCCATGTTAGCAGCATGCGGTAACAAGAATAACACAGAAAACCCTGAGACAACCCCTACCGTAACCGTAGCTCCAACAGAAGCACCTTCTTCTGACGAAAGAGGCGATGGCCCAACTCTGCCAACAGAAGCGCCTACCGTAGCTCCGACAGAAGCTCCGGAAGCAACCGTAGATCACAATCAGATGCTTCAGAATGTAGCTCAGTTCTTAAAGGAAACTTTTGGTGCAACTTATGTGCCTGACATGCAGATGCAGAGCGACGAAGCTTATATGAAGGATACCTTAGGCCTGGATGCATCCTGGTATGATGCTGCTTATGTAGAAGTTCCTATGATGTCCTTTGGCGCTGACAAGTTCATTATGATTCATCCAACCGAAGGCAACTTAGAAAATGTACAGAATGCAATGGAAAGCTATAAGCAGGCTCAGATTGAAGATACTTTCCAGTATCCTTCCACAATGACACAGCGTCAGGCTGCATTAGTAGCAACCATCGGCGATTATGTATGCTACATGATTTTCACCGGTTTTGTAGGTGACCTTTGGGAAGTAGATGAGGCAACCCAGATTCAGACCTATGCTGAAGCAAACGATCAGGTAAAGCAGATGATTGCAGCAGTAGTCAGCGGAGAAATTACAGTAACTCCTTGGACCGAGTTCGATAAGATGCGTAACGAAATCGTAAAGTGGTACGGTAACACTTACTATCCAAACGTAAAGGTTCATCAGGATGAAGCTTATCTTGCAACCTACCTTGCAGATACATTAAAGATGGATGCAGCATGGGTAGATGACATCATCATTGAAGTTCCTATGATTTCTGCAAATGCAGACACTTTAATTTTAGTAGATCCATCCGAAGGTAATGCAGAAAACGTATTAAATGCATTACAGGCATACAAGACATATTTAGTAGAAGAAGCTTTACAGTACCCAATGAATGCGCCAAGAGTAAAGACTGCAGCGGTTGCTCAGGTTGGTGATTTTGTATGCTTCTCCATCCTTGGCGGTGCCGTAGATAATCCGGCAGAATGGGGCATTACAAACGATGATGAGCTTGCAGCATACTACGAGAGCATGAACATGAATGCTATTTATGCTCTTCAGAGCTATCTTGGTATTTTTGAATAATTGCTTTAGCCAGATATGACCACTTGCGGTTTAATGTCGAATTATGATATGATATAAGTTAACTGATTACTTATTGCATCAAATATTGACGGAGGACCGCCATGTTAGAAGACGAAAAGGATTATTCCGTATTTCTTGCGGGCGATAATGCAGGCTTTGAACGTCTGGTTATCCGCTACAAAGACGGATTAATCTATTATCTGAATAAAATAATTAAGAACATAACAATTGCCGAAGACCTGGCCCAGGACGCCTTTGTGGAGGTTTATGTCCACAAGGAGCGTTTTGTGCCGGGCAAGGCTTCCTTTAAAACCTACCTGTACACGATTGGCCATCATAAGGCTGTGGATTATGTGAGAAAAAGTCAGCGCGAGGTTCTGACCGATTTCCATGAGGAAGAAGAAACCGCCATGTCCGGTTCCGAGAGTCCGGAAGTTCACTTGTTGGAGCAGGAAGGGAAAGAAGAATTGTACCGTGCTCTGGATGGTTTAAAAGAAGAATACCAGAGAATTTTAGTTTTGACGGAATTAGAGGGAATGAAGTTAAAAGACGCAGCCAAGGTCATGGGAAAGACGGAACCCCAGGCAAAGGTGCTGGCCCACCGGGCAAGAAAGGCACTGCTTCTTCAGCTGCAAAGTAAATTGGGATAAAGCCTTTGGCTTTAAGAAGAGAGAGTATTATGAAATCGAATGAAGAATTTATTGCGGGTATTTATGAAAAAGCCGCTGTATATACAGAAGAAAAAGCAACAAACATAGTTAAGGTTAATTGGGTAGCCAAGGCAACCAGAATTGCTGCTATGGCAGCAGTATGTATTGGTCTTGCGGGTGTTGGCTCCCTGGTGCTTGGTAATAGTAACAATACTCCAAGCCAGATTCCACAGCCTGCCAATGAAGATTACGGCATTGCCTTAACTTCCGAGGTGGGAGATGATGCGGAAGGTGCTGCGCAGCTTCGCATAGGACCTGAGGCAGAAACCGTAACTTTGGCCGGTGTGGTAGAAAAGGTTGATGCCGATGAAAAGCGCATTACTGTAAAGCTTTCCGATGAAAGCATTGTTACTATCAAGTGGGATATGTTAGAACCTGTCAGTGAAGAAATTACAGTAGGTACAGAGGTTACCGCTACCGGGGTTCTGTCAGAGCAAAATGGTTTTGCAGAACTTACAGTAACCGACATGGCAAATCTTGAAATCAAATAAAAGGTGAGAATATGGTATTCAGTAGTATTTTATTTATGTTCCGGTTTTTACCGATTGTGCTGTTGTTATATTTTATAGCACCAAAACAGCTTAGAAATACAATTTTATTTATCGCCAGCTTAATTTTCTATGCCTGGGGAGAACCGGTCTATGTGGTACTTATGTTGTTTTCTACGGTTGTGGACTATACTCATGGTATGATGGTTTATAAATGTAAGCAAAAAGGCGAAATGAAAAAAGCACGGTGCTGGGTTGCATCCTCTATGGTAATTAACCTGGCATTGCTTGGCTTTTTTAAGTATGCGGATTTTGTTATTACTAATTTAAATCTGATTCCGGGTGTGGAAATTCCGCTCCTGAATCTGGCTCTGCCGATTGGTATTTCCTTCTATACGTTCCAGACCATGTCCTATACGGTGGACGTATATCGTGGAGACGCTCTTCCGCAGAAAAACATTATTTCCTTTGGCGCTTACGTGGCACTGTTCCCACAGTTAATTGCAGGTCCTATCGTTGCATATAATACGGTGGCTGAGCAGTTAGAAGGCAGAAAGGAAAACCTGGATGATTTCGCCACCGGCGTTATGCGTTTTATGACCGGTGTGGGTAAAAAGGTATTACTGGCTAACAATATCGGTCTTCTTTGGGATATGATTAGTGCCCGTGGTGTAGGTGAAGTGCCTGTAGTAATGGCATGGCTTGGTATTACCGCCTATGCATTCCAGATTTATTTTGACTTCTCCGGTTACTCGGATATGGCAATCGGTCTTGGTAAGATGTTTGGTTTCCATTTCCTTGAGAACTTTGATTATCCGTACATTTCCAGAAGTATCACCGAATTCTGGAGACGCTGGCATATGTCCTTGGGCAGCTGGTTCCGTTCCTATCTGTATATTCCGCTGGGCGGAAACAGAAGGGGCCTTAAAATGCAGATGCGTAACATTGCCATCGTTTGGTTAGCAACCGGTATCTGGCATGGTGCCAGCTGGAACTTTGTGCTGTGGGGCGTGTACTTTGGTGTATTCCTCATTTTAGAAAAGTTCCTGTGGTTAGACTTTTTAAAGAAGCACAAAATTTTCTCCCACGTATACACTTTAGTAATTGTTTGGATTGGTTGGGCTCTGTTTGCCTTTGACGATATGAGTAGGGTAATTCAGTACATGAAGGCGATGTTTGGCTTATCCGGTGCCGGTTTTGTAAATAAGGAAACCCTGTATCTGCTGGTAAGCTATGGAGTGATGTTGATTGTGTTAATTCTGGCATCTACACCATACCCGAGACAGTGGGCGATGAAGCTGATGCAGTGGCTGGAGGGTAAGAAGGCAGAAGATGCTGTTGTGGTAGAGGAAGCAGCAGGTAAGTCTAAGCTTTCCTTTGGGGGCACTATGTCCACCGTGCTTCAGTTAGCCTTTGTAGCAGTGGTGTTTATTATTTCCACCGCTTATTTAGTAGATGCAACTTACAATCCGTTCTTATATTTCCGGTTCTAGGAGGAGAAAATTATGGAAACAAGAAAATATTCCAAATCCGTAATTATCCTGTTCCTGTTACTGGTATTCGGATTTACCGCAGTGACTTTCGTGTGGCCGGAGCGCACCTTCTCCGAAAATGAGAACCGTGTACTGGCATCCGCGCCGGAGTTTTCCTGGGAAAACTTATTTGAAGGCAAGTTTATGTCGGATTACGAAAAGTATATCACCGACCAGTTCTTCCTTCGTGATGAGTGGATTCAGATTAAAACCCGGACCGAAATGTTATTGAACAAACAGGATATTAACGGAGTTTACATGGGCAAGGATGGATATCTTATCGAGCGCCATGAAGATTCAGAAATAGATTTTGAAATGCTGGAAAAGAGCAAAAATTATCTGGTTCAGTTTGTAGAACGTTACTCCAAGCGTCTTGGTGCTGATAAGATAAAGGTAATGTTGGTTCCAACCGCATCCGAGGTGCTGCTTGATAAGCTTCCGCCTTTTGCGGAAGGCTTTGACCAGAATGGTCTGATTGATGATGTGTATGGCCTTCTTCCGGAAGGTGTTGCCGTAGATGTGCGGGACATCTTAAAGGAGCATGCCGACGAGTACATTTACTATAAAACTGATCATCACTGGACCAGCCTAGGTGCTTTCTATGCATACCAGGCATACTGTGCATCTAAGGGCTTGAATGTGCCTGCATTGGATGATGCTACCTTTACTGAGGTTTCCGACGAATTCCTTGGTACCGTATATTCTAAGCTGAATCTGGAAATCAGCAAAGACAGCATGCATACAGTGACCCTGCCAAACACACCGTCCAAAATTCAGATGACGGTAGATATGACAGAAAAGTTCAACGGTCTATATAATGACGAATATTTAAGCCAGAAGGATAAGTATTCCTACTATCTGGACGGCAACCACGCCCTGACAGAGATTGCGTCCAACAGCGAGGGCAAGGGAACCCTGCTTATCATTAAGGATTCCTATTCCCACTGCTTTGCACCGCTCACACTGGGCGATTATCAGAAGGTTTACCTGGTGGATTTCCGGTATTTTAACATGCCCCTTTCCCAGTTTATGATGCAGTACAGAATTACCGATGTTCTGGTGCTCTATAATGCGGTAACCTTTGCAACAGATACCCATACGGGCGCGTTCATTCGATAAAATCAAGAGGATTGCAGAAATGCAGTCCTCTTTTTTTCTGATTTTAATAATAAATGCTCGTAAAAAGATTGAAAAATGCAGAATACTTTGTTAAAATATTTGTGTATTTTATTACAAATGAAAGTGGGGCGAACTATTTGAAAAAGGAGAAGAAAGAAAAGAAAGTAACAATCAGATCTCAGATTCAGAACAATATGCTGGCTGTGGTTGGTGTGGCATTGTTCTTAGTAGGTGTAATTTCCTGTATTTTAAATTACACTTCTACCATTTCCAATCTGGAGGATTCCATGAAGCTGATTGCAAAAGAGTCCGGAGCTCATGTAAAGTCTGAATTAGAGACTTATCTCGCTCAGGTGGAAATGTTGGGAACTATGACGGATCTCGGTACCGAAGGTATTCCTGCGGAAGACAAAATAGAAGTATTAGATGGGTATAAGAAGAATTATGGTTGGCTTGCCGCAAATATTTTCGATGTAAACGGTGTTTCCATCGGTGATGAAAGCTACAGCATAGCGAATCAACAGTATTTCCAAACTGCCGTAAACGGAACTGCATGTACGGATGATCCTTCCTATCAGGAACAATGGAACGGATTTGCACTTAATTTTGCAGCACCTTTGTGGAAAAACGGTGTGCAGGGAAGTAAAATTATAGGTGTTGTTGTAGTAACACTGGATGCAAAAATCTTTTCTGATATTATGTCCGCTTTGTTGGTGTGTGATGGCGGAAGCGCTTATGTGATAAATAAAAACGGTGACGTGATTGCCAGCAGCGATTATGATTCCGTGCTCAATGTGGAGAATACCATTAAGGATTCGGAAACGGATTCTTCTTTGAAGAAACTGGCTGCCATTGAAAGAAAGATGATTGCCGGAGAGAGCGGAACCGGAAGCTACCGCTATGAGGGCCATTCGGAGATGTCTGCATATGTGCCTATCGACAATAACGGTTGGTCGCTGGCGATTTGCGCCGTACAGAAGGAATTTATCGGTACCACGATTCTTGGTATTGTAATAATTCTTATCAGTATACTTGTTGTAAATGCTGCTGCGGGAGCTATGGCAAGAAAGCTGGGCAATTCTATCGGACAGCCGATTCATCAGTGCGCAGAGCGTTTGGCACTTTTGGCGGAAGGAGATTTACATACAGAGGTTCCTACAGTGGCAACAAAGGATGAAACTTTGGTGCTGGCAGAGGCAACCAGAATGATTGTGGAAGCGCAGGCGGCTATTATCGGTGATTTAGGCTATGTTTTGGAAGAAATGGCGGGAGGAGACTTTACTGTTAGCTCTAAAATCGGTGATGCTGCTTATGTGGGCGAGTATAAGAGTCTGATCTTATCCGCACGTGACATGAAGTTAAAGATGAGCGATGCCCTCAACAGAATTAAAGAGGGTGCTGCCCAGGTATCTCTTGGTGCATCCCAGCTGACAGACGGCGCACAAAATCTTGCCGAAGGTGCAACCGACCAGGCAGGTTCCATCGAAGAACTTACAGCTACTATTACGGATGTAACCGGTCAGGTAGATGAAAATGCGAAAGTAAGCCAGGGGGCTGCGGCAATGGCATTGGATGTTGTTTCCAGAGCACAGGCAAGTAACGAAGAAATGAGCCACATGACAGAGGCTATGGAGCGCATTACTGCCACTTCCCAGGAAATTGTAAATATTATCGGTGAAATCGAAGAAATTGCTTCCCAGACCAACCTGCTTTCCTTAAATGCTGCAATCGAAGCAGCCAGAGCGGGCGATGCGGGCCGTGGTTTTGCAGTGGTAGCTGATCAAATCAGAAAACTGGCAGAAGACAGTGCACAGTCTGCGGTAAATACAAGAAAACTGATTGAGTCTTCCCTTGCAGAGGTGGAACAGGGTAACCAGATTACAGAACGTACCACCAAGGTAATGCAGGAAGTTATTGATGGTTTGAATCAATTGGCACAGGGTGCAGAAGCATCCAGTAAGAACTCCATCCAGCAGGCAGAAATGATGGAACAGCTGGAACTTGGCGTAGAGCAGATTTCCGAAGTTGTACAAGGAAATTCCGCTATTGCGCAGGAAGTTGCGGCTACCAGTGAGGAGTTGTCCGCACAGGCAATTTCCCTGGATAACATGGTTGGACAGTTTAAATTGTAGAATAACAGGGAAAAGACCGGCAAAGTAAATTGCCGGTCTTTTCCTTTATGAACATTTGTGGTATACTGTGAGAAGCTATTACCAAGGAGAATAAAAGGAGAGTTATATTTCCATGGCATCAACACGAAAAATCGACATGACAAAAGGTTCTATCCTAAAAGCTGTGATTTTGTTTGCTATCCCTATCTGTATCGGGGATATGCTGCAGCAGCTTTACAATACCGTAGATACCCTGATTATTGGTAATTTTTGCAGTTCTGCTTCCTTGGCGGCAGTGGGTACCAGCTCCCAACCGGTGGAGATTTTTTTGTGCATCTTTATGGGACTTGGTGCGGCAGCGTCTATTCTGGTGTCCCAAAGTGCGGGCAGTGGTGATAAAGTGCGGATGCAGAACGTGGTAAATACGGTAGTATCCTTTTTGTTTATGTGTGCGATTCCGCTGTCGGTGCTTGGCGTGTTGTTCGGTCCGCTGGTATTACATATTATGCAGGTGCCGGAGGATGCCTTTGACATGGCGGCTGCTTATATAAGAATCATTTTTCTTGGAACCCTTGGAAATCTGGGCTATAACATGAACGCCGGAATCCTCAGAGGCCTCGGAGACAGCCGTTCTACACTGCGGTTTTTGATTATTTCCTGCTGTGTGAACATTGTACTTGATTTAGTGTTTGTGGCAGGATTCCATATGGATGTGACCGGTGCGGCACTGGCCACCATGATTGCCATGATGACCTCCTGGGTTTGCAGTATTTTGTATATCAGAAAGAAATATCCGGAACTGGAGTTTCCGCTGTTACCAAAGCGTATTGAAAAAAGTGTTATCAAGGATGTTGTTTCCGTAGGACTGCCTCTGGGCATGAACAGCTCCATTTATTCCGTGGGACATTTGCTGGTGCAGGCGGTTGTAAATGCCCAGGGAACCAGCTTTATGGCGGCCTTTTCCATTGCTACCAAGCTGACCGGGCTTTGTAAGTTTGCCAATACTTCCTTTGCCTCTGCGGCAACCACCTTTGCCGGACAAAATAAAGGAGCACAAAATTACGTGCGCCTGCGCAAGGGTGTGAAGCAGATTTCTGTAGCGGCGGGCATTATTATGTTTACCACGGGAATTATCGGTACCATCTTTTGTCGTCCGATTTTGAGCATTTTCTCCGATGACCCGGAGGTTCTGTTTTACGCAGTACGCTATATAAGAATTGTCTTGCCATGGTTCTGGACCTTTGCGGTGTTCAGCGTACTGACCAAGTATTTAAACGGCATCGGTGCGGTAAAGTATCCGACTATCATCAATTTACTGATGCTGTGGGCAGTGCGTATTCCGGTGAGCTACGCCATTGATTGGTTTTACGACGGAACCTATTTTATGTATTCCATGCCGATTAATTATATTTTTGGTTTGATTTGTGTGCTGGCTTACTTTCCATGCTCCAAGCAGTGGAAGGAAGTTTGCCGGTTGGCAAAAGAACAGGAAACGTAACAAAAAAGGATGCTGCATTTTACTTTGCAGCATCCTTTAATATTTCATTCATTTTTAATTGTTGCTCCACCATGGTAATCAAATCCTTGTTGTTTTCGGCAGTACCGTAAATTTGACAGAACTTTCTCGCATTTTCCGCATCACCGAGGCTGGCATAGCAAAGGGCGGTAATGCTGGCGGCAGCAGGAATCTGATTGTTTAACTGAAATGCTTTTAATCCTAAATTCTTTGCTTCTTCAAATTCGCCGTTTTTGTAGAGTACATTGGCCAAATTGACATGGGCATATGGGTTTTCCGGATTATACAGTAGGGCTTGGTTTAAAGCATATTTTGCATCGGAAACCCGTCCTGCTTCATGGTGAATCAGTCCCAGATTTGACCAGGCAGAAGAACAGGATGCATCAATTTTTAGCAGCTGTTCATAGGTTTCAATGGCCTTGCTGAGCTGCCCTTTATCTTTATAGCTCTTGGCAATAAAAAAGAGTACGGCAGAGGTATCACGATAGGTCACACAGCGTTCTTTCAGCTTGGTCAGGTGGCTGATGGCCTTGTCGTATTGGTCGTTGTTAAAGTAGGTAATGCCCTGCATCAATTTCCGGTAGCCGGTCTTGTCATTTGCAAAGGCATCCCGTATAATATGTTTATAAAGTTCAGCGTAATGAGTGGCTTTTGGAAGGCTTGCTCTGGATTTTGTAAGGTAGTTAAATACACCCAGAAAGTAAGTCACCAGTAAAATGCCGGCTTTCATTAAGGTTTTTGTAGTCATTTCTACTATGCCGGTAAAATGTAAAATCAGCATAACAGCGCAAAATAGAATAACAAGAATGTTCAGTACAAGTAATAGTTTGTTTTTCATAGTTTCCCCCTTGTCTTTTGTAAAGACTCAATTTAGAGGTAATTTTATCAAAGGGAGAGTGAAAAGTCAATGAAAGGAGAATTATCATGCCTAAAGTAATAATCACCTGTGGAAAAATCGGTGCCGGAAAGAGTACCTATGCGGAAAAATTGAGAAAGTCAGAAAAAGCAGTGCTGCTCTCTTGTGATGAAATCACCCTGGCCCTGTTTGACGGAAACGTAGGAGAAAAACATGATGACATCGTGGAGCGCTGCCAAAAGTATTTGTTTGGGAAGTCTCTGGAAGTTATTGAGATTGGCTGTAATGTTATTTTAGACTGGGGTCTCTGGATGAAAGAGGAGAGAATCGAAGCAAGGGAATTTTATAAGACGCATAAAATTCCTTGCGAGATACACTATATAAATGTTTCCGATGAACAGTGGCAGAAAAATTTAGAGAAACGGAATGCGGATGTGTTAGCTGGCAAGACTTCCGCTTACTTTGTGGATGAAGGCCTAGCGGCCAAATTTGACGGAATTTTTGAAGAGCCGGAGCGGGACGAAGTGGATGTGTGGATTGAGAATGAGTGGAGGTAGAGGAGAGCGTAAAATGGTTTATGTGCGTGAGGCAAAATTATCTGACGTTGCTGCTATCTGCAGTATCAGCAGCAATGATTTAGGCTATAAATGTGAAGAACAGTTTGTAAAAGAACGTTTGGAACAACTGGATGCAACATGGGAAGTTGTATTTGTAGCGGAACTGAATGGAGCGGTTGTAGGCTACGTCCATGCAGAAATTTACAGCCTTCTTTATTGGGAACCCATGGTGAATATTCTTGGCCTGGCAGTGTCTTCTGATTGCCGCAGAAAAGGCGCAGGAAAGACTTTAATGAAGCGCGTGGAAGAATGGGCGAAGGAAAGAGGCATTACGGAAATTCGGTTGAATTCCGGTGGTACAAGAAAAGAAGCCCATGAGTTTTACCGTGCAATTGGATTTGATGATGAGAAGGTGCAAATCAGGTTTTTGAAAGAGGTGGAATCGTGATAAAAGCAGTAATCTTAGACATGTTCGAGACCTTAATTACGCACTTTAAAAGTCCTCTATATTTTGGTAAGCAAATTGCAGAAGACATGGTTATTCCGGAGAAAAAATTCCGCGAAATCTGGGACCCGACGGATTATGACCGTACCATCGGTAAAATGACACTGGAAGAGGTGTTTGAACAGATTCTAAAAGCCAGTGATAAATATGATTCGGAGCTGGTGCAGAAGCTGGCTAAGAAGCGTACGGAAGCAAAAATAGAGTGTTTTAACCATCTGCATGAAGAAATCCTTCCAATGTTTGAGGAGTTAAAGAAAAAAGGCTATAAAGTTGGTTTGCTCAGTAATTGCTATTTTGAGGAAGCGACAGTAATAAAAAACAGTGTGCTGTGGAAATATTTTGATGTGGCGTATCTTTCCTGCGAACAGGGCATGGCAAAACCGGAAGAAGAGTTTTTCTTACGGTGCACAAATGCTCTTGGAGTGGAACCATCAGAATGTCTGTATGTTGGCGACGGCGGAAGTCACGAACTGGAAACAGCCGAAAAGCTTGGCATGAAGCCGGTGCAAGCGGTCTGGTATTTGCAACAGGGAAGTAAGCAACCAACCTGGAGAAAGCCGGAGTTTTTGCAGGCGGAGAGTCCGCTTGGTGTGATGAATTATTTGAAGGATTTGAACTAAGAAACTATGTTTTACAATGGGGACAGGAGGAAAAACTATATGTACGAAAGACAATACACAAGAATTGATACGGTAAGACAGGTATTGGATGAAAAAATCAATGCTATTGAGGATGCAGACCAGCACAGATGTGCCTATGTGCATTTATACGGTGTAGGTCAGGCGGCAGCCATGCTTGCCTTAAAACGCGGCATGGGAAGAAAGACAGCAGAACTGGCGGAAATTGCAGGAATGCTCCATGACTATACCTCTTACTTTGTAGAGGAGAGCGATGACCACGCTCATAAATCCGCACCGTATGTAAAGGCGCTTCTTACGGAAACAGGAGAGTTTACCGAGGAAGAAATTGAAATGGTAACAAACGCCGTATATAACCACAGTGACAAGGGAAGAGTAGATACACCGTTTGATGAGGTGTTAAAAGATGCGGACGCCCTGCAGCATTTCCTCCGAAATCCAATGGAAGATTTCTGGTTTGAACGGGGCAGGGTTCCGGCAATTTTAAAGGAACTCGGAGTGGAAGAATAGGACAGAAAGGAATATATCCATGAAACTCACCTTAGAAAAAATTCATATCGGCCGCCGCACCATTAAAACTGTGGCAGCGGTGGTCATTGCCATGCTGGTGGCGGAATTTTGCGGTTCTACTTCATCAAAGCTGATTTTTGCCATGATGGGTGCCATGGAGGCGGTGCGCCCTACCTTTAAGGAATCGATGGAAGCGGTGCTTTCCCAGTTCATCGGCATTGTTGTGGGCGCTTTGGCAGCAGTGCTGCTTCATACTCTGCCTATTCCTTATGTGGTGGCAGCAGGCATCGGTATCCTGATTGTCATCGTGTTTTACAATATGTTAAAACTCCCGTACTCACCGTCGTTGGCGTGCTTTATCGTGGTTATGGTTTGTACCACCTCGGATGTGCATCCGCTTTTGTATGCCCTTGGAAGAATTTGGGATAGCTCCATTGGCTTGGCGGTTGGCATGTTGATTAATGTGTTGGTCTTCCCTTACGACAACAGCAAAAAAATCCGGCAGGCGGTGCAAAATCTGGATGCAGAACTGATTCTGTTTTTAGAGGATATGTTTGATGGGGATAACAAGCTGCCGGATGCGGACATTATGGAGAAGAAGCTGGCAGACATTGCGTATCAGCTCAGTATTTTTTCCAATCAGGTGCTGCCGTTTCATAAGGCAAGACAAAAGGAAAAATTAAAGCTGTTCCGTATGTGCGAAGGACGGGCAAGACGGCTGGTGTCCCACTTGGAGGTGCTTTGTGCTATGGAGGAGCCGGGGCAGTTAAATGATGAAAATCTGGCAAAGCTTCGGGCAGGCGGTGCCAACATTGTGGAGCAACCGGACTTAACCGAATGGACGGACAAGGACACCATCACTAATTATCATGTGGCGCAGATTTTGGCATTGAGAAAAGAGTTACTGTCCATTATAATGTAAGTAGCTTGCTCTGTGATAAAAACTGGGTTAGGAAAAGCAATATCTGACTTGAATATGTGGACAGGATATTTTATTATGATAATAGGAAAATAGGGCTGAAAGGCCAAAACTTCTAAGGAGGATTATACAATGTTATTTTTGGGTATCGATTTAGGAACCTCGTCCATCAAGCTGGTAGTTATGGACGAAAAGGGAGAAATTAAGGCAAGTGCAGGCGGCGAGTACGGTTTAAGCTTTCCAAAGCCGGGCTGGTCTGAGCAGAATCCGTCCGACTGGGTAGCTCAGATGGAAGCTTCCATTAAGGCACTTGGCGATAAGATTGATTTAAAGGAAATCGCAGGCATCAGCTTTGGCGGCCAGATGCACGGCCTCGTTATCTTAGATGAAAACGACAACGTAATCCGTCCTGCTATTCTTTGGAACGACGGACGTACTCAGGAAGAATGCGATTACTTAAACAAGACCATCGGCAGAGAAAAGATTTCCGCATATACAGCAAATATGGCTCTTACCGGTTTCACAGCACCTAAGATTCTCTGGGTAAAGAAGAACGAGCCTGAAAATTTCGCAAAGATTGCAAAGATTATGCTTCCGAAGGATTACCTTGCATATCTCTTATCCGGCGTACACTGCACCGACGTTTCCGATGCTTCCGGTATGCTTCTTATGGATGTAGAGAACAAGTGCTGGTCCAAGGAAATGATGGAAATCTGTGATGTTAAGGAAGAACAGCTCGCTAAGATTTTCGAAAGCTACGACGTAGTAGGAACCATCAAGGCAGACGTGGCAGAACGCCTTGGTCTCTCCAAAGATGTTAAGATTATTGCAGGTGCCGGCGACAACGCTGCAGGTGCCGTTGGTACAGGTACTACAAAGGACGGTATGTGTATCGTTTCCCTCGGTACTTCCGGTACTGTATTCGTTTCCTGCGACAAGTTTGCAGTGGACGATGCTAACGCATTACATATGTTTGTCCATGCAAACGGCAAGTATCACCTTATGGGTTGCATGCTTTCCGCAGCATCCTCCAACAAGTGGTGGATGGACGAAATCATCGGAACAAAGGAATATGCAGAAGAACAGAAGCAGATTACTACACTTGGTGAAAACCACGTTTACTACCTGCCATACTTAATGGGTGAGCGTACACCTCACAACAATCCAAATGCAAGAGGTACCTTCACCGGTATGACAATGGATACAACCCGTGCTGACATGACACAGGCAGTTCTTGAAGGTGTTACCTTCGCACTTCGTGATTCCGTAGAAATCGCAAGAAGCCTTGGCGTTAAGATTGACCGCGTTCGCGCAACCGGCGGCGGTGCAAAGAGCCCACTTTGGAGAAAGATGATTGCTAACATCATGAACGTTAGCGTAGAAATCATCAACAGCGAAGAAGGTCCTGGTTACGGCGGTGCAATTCTTGCAGCTGTTGGCTGCGGTGCATTCGCAAGTGTAGAAGAAGCAGGCGATAAGTTAATCCGTGTGGTTGACGTAACCGAGCCTGACGCAGAATTAGTGGCTAAGTACGAGAAGAAGTATCAGGTATTTAAGAAGTTATATCCGGCACTTAAGGATGCATTTGATGATGTAGCAAATATTTAGTAAGTATGTAATACGGTTTATGACAAAGTGTATCAGGTTGTCATAAACCGTATTTTTATGCCGAAAATCATAAAAATATAAAGTTTTTTGAAACTTTTTTCCGAGAAAATGACACTTATATAGTAGAGAGGAGGGAAGTACATTGGAACAAAAGGTAAAAGCGATGGAGACAATATATAATGCTACGTTTGACAGAACGCTTGTATATGTTCTTATGAAATGCGGAAAGGTTCATGATGTTGAAGATATTTTGCAAGATACCTATACGGAACTTGTTCAGGTCTTAATGGAGAAAGGGTCAGAATATATAAGAGTTCCTGAGGATTTTGTGATGCAGCTGGCAAAAAGTAAAGTGTATCGTTATTATAGTGAAAAAGAACGGGAAAAAGCATGTGTTTTCGTGGAGGATTTTGAAGTTTTAGAACAGGAAGGTTTGAATGGTGCGGTAAATAGCGGTCAGGATGTGGAATGGGAGGATGCTTTGATTAACAAGTTAACAGCAGAGGAGGCAATGGAATACATAGCAGGAAAAGATGAGTTAACGAAGGAGATTTTTTATCAGCATTACTTTGAGGATAAAACGTTAAAGGAAATAGCAAAAAAATGTGGCGTGAAGGAGGCTACGGTCAAAAATCGATTATACCGTACATTAAAGGAATTAAGCGGAATAAAAAAACTACTGTGCATTTTGGCGATAATTTTATTTGCAGCACTCTTGGCGAAGCCGATTTATTCGTGGGCGGAGGATATGATTTCACAGCTGTTAAAGTTTTTAAGAAAAGAAGGAACCACAGAAACTATTTTACTGGGGGATGCATACAGAACATATAGTTCGTTAATTGATAGTGGTGTGCTTCCCGAGGATATTCATATTAACATTAACGGAAAGGATTATACCATTGATGATTTAGAGCAAATATGGATAAGTAATCCATGGTTAGAGGAATTGGATTGGGACAACAGTGTGATAACGGATAGCCCGTCAGGGGAAAATGTGAATCATTATGACATTTATTTAGAGCAAGACATGAGTACGAAAGGGGAAGAAAGTAATAATTATCAAGAAATTGAAGTAAACCCTACGATAGTTCCATAGAAGAGGAACTGGAAGAAATACTATAGAAAATGCGAATGGGAAAAGAAAAGCCGGAATACCGTGAAAAGTGCGGTGTCCCGGCTTTTTTTGAACGAAAGACTACAGAGGTAGAACGGCGGTCGGTTTATGCTAAAAACTCTTTATTTCCGGCGGATTCTCCCTGTCAATTTTATCAAAGCATTGTTCTCTAAAAAAACCCGATCTGGAGTAAGGCTCCCCGCCAACATATAAGTGTGCACAGTCGCCTAAGGTGCGCAGGCGGAAATAAGCATCGCCCGGTACACGTTCTTCGGTGGTAAGTACGGTAACGGAGGTCGGTGCCACAAAAGCACCTTGCCAAAGAAGCGGTGCCGGAATTCCAAGCAAGTGGGAGAGAATTACAAACTGTACCCCTAAGTGGCAGAAGAATACTAACGTGTCCGAATTTCCTTTCACAACCTTATAGTAGTTTCCGGTACGTTCATAACCATGTTCAGCCAAAACAGCGTCGATACCTTGCTTTACTTCTTCAAATTTTTCTGCGACCCTACCGGTCTGCATGACAGGAGCAGAAAGCCAGGTGTCTTTGTGATAAAGCTCCGGCACGTTGGTCCAGTAATTTGGCATGAAGTCCCACGGAATGCGGTTGTTGCCTGTTTCCGGGTCTTTGACGTCTACATAAAATTCCTTTAACCATTCGTGAATGGTAGCCGTGCGGCCCAGTTTATTTAAAGTAAGAGACGCGGTGTCCTTGGCGCGGCCAAGAGGGGAACAGTAAAATTCTTTTACGTCCCATTTAGTGGTGCGGGCAGAAAGAAGCTCTGCTTCACGCCAGCCCTTTTCGGTAAGGGAGTCGATGCTGTAGTCCGGGTCGCCGTGGCGTATAAAAATCAGATTCATACAATCCTCCTTGTTTTTGAAGTAATCATTTTCTGTCCACAGTATACCGCAATTCCTCGTTTCTTGCAATGCTTGCGGTTTCTTCTTTGGTGGTGTATAATCGGTGTAATGAGATTTTGGGCGGTGCACAAATAATAACTGTTATATTGCCCGGCAAAAAGGAGAAGAGCAATGGCAAAACCAATGAACGCCTACACAGGCTTTGCAAGAGTATACGAAACCTTTATGGATAACATTCCTTACGAAGAATGGACAGAATACATAAAAAGTCTGCTAACAGAATACGGCGTTGCACCGGGAAGCCTGCTTTGTGAGCTTGGATGCGGCACCGGCAGTATGACAAGGCGTCTGGCAGAAGCGGGATATGACATGATTGGTATCGATTTGTCCGAGGAAATGTTAGACATTGCCCGGTACGAGCATCCGGAATGTGATGCGGATATTTTGTATCTTAACCAGGACATGCGGGAGTTTGAACTGTATGGCACCGTGGCAGCGGTGGTAAGTTTTTGTGATTCCCTGAATTATCTGACCTCAGAAGAGGATTTGCTACAGGTGTTCAAGCTGGTAAACAATTATCTGGACCCGGGCGGATATTTTATCTTCGATATGAAAACGGAATATCATTACGAAACACTCATGGGCAATCGCACTATTGTGGATAACCGGGAAGATTGCAGCCTTATTTGGGAAAACTTTTACGATAAGGAAAAGCAGTTAAACCAGTACGACATCACCATCTATGCCAAGGCGGAGTTTGAAGAAGAGGAAGAAGATGACGAAATGCCGCCTCTATTTGAGCGCATGGAGGAGTCTCATGTACAGCGTGCTTACACCGTAGAGAAGATAAAAGAACTGTTTGAACGGGCAGGGCTTGAATTTATAGCAGTATATGGTGAGGGCACAAAGGAAGCACCAACGCCGGAGGATGGCAGAGTATACTTTGTGGCGAGAGAAACCTATCAGGAGAATAAATATTATGAGTAAGTTAACAAAAGCGGAGTTAAAGAAAGCAATACGCAGCAAATATCTTGAAAAAAGAGATGACATGGATTTTGAAAAACGCAGGGAGGCTTCCGCAAAAATTGCGGAATGGGTCTTTGCCAACAAGCGTTTTAAGGCTGCACAGACGGTGTTTGTGTATGCTTCTTTCAAAAGTGAAGTTGACACAGTGAAAATCATTCAGCGTGCTCTGCAGCTGGGCAAGCGGGTAGCGGTACCAAAGGTGGACGGCCTGCGGATGGATTTTTATGAGATTCATTCCTGGGAAGAACTGTTTCCGGGAAACTTCGGCATTTTAGAGCCGCAGGTGGAAGAAAAGCAGCCGGTGATTCCGGCGGATGGCGATGTAATGCTGGTGCCGGGTGCGGTATTTGACCATCAGGGCAGCCGCATTGGTTATGGTAAAGGGTACTATGACCGATATTGGAATGGGCTTATCAGCACATATGGAAATAAACCATACCTGATGGGGCTTGCCTTTGCCTGCCAGATTTCGACGAAAAAACTTCCAACAGAGGAACATGATAAAAAAATGGATTGCATTTTAACGGAACGTCGGGTTATAATGCCTAGGGTAGAAAAAAGCGGCAAGCTAGATATCATCGCCGATGTGGTGGAAATCGCCATTGAAGTTGGTGTGGAATTGATTGCCGAATTAATTGATTAGAAAGAGGATTTTACGATGGAATATCAGGATTATATTGTAAGAGGAACTGCGGCAGACGGTCAGGTACGTGCCTTTGCTGCAACCACCAGAAATTTAGTAGAAGAAGCCAGAAGAATGCATAATACCAGCCCGGTAGCGTCTGCAGCTCTCGGCCGTTTACTTACTGCCGGCGCCATGATGGGCAGCATGATGAAAGGGGACAAGGACTTAATTACCCTGCAGATTCGCGGTGACGGTCCTATCGGCGGTCTTGTGGTAACCGCAGATTCCAAGGCAAGAGTAAAGGGTTATGTGCACAATCCAAACGTAATGCTTCCTCCGAGTGCAGAGGGCAAACTGGACGTAGGCGGCGCAGTAGGTCACGGCATGCTGCAGGTTATCCGCGATGTTGGCTTAAAAGAGCCTTATGTTGGTCAGGTTGACCTGATTTCCGGTGAAATTGCGGAAGATATTACCTGCTATTTTGCGGTATCTGAGCAGGTTCCGTCTGCGGTGGCGCTGGGCGTTCTTATGAATAAGGACAACACCGTACGTCAGGCCGGCGGATTTATCATCCAGCTCATGCCGTTTGCGGAAGAAGCGGTAATTGCCCGCTTAGAGCAGAAGCTTACGGAAGTAACCCACATTTCTTCCCTGCTTGACGAGGGCATGACCCCGGAAGAGCTCATTGAGTATGTACTGGCAGATTTTGAGCCAAAGATTTTAGAGAAGGTACCTGCCGAATATTATTGCAACTGTTCCAAAGACCGCGTGGAAAAGGCAGTTGCCAGTGTGGGCAAAAAGGATTTGCAGGAAATGATTGAAGAGGGCAAGACCATTGAGGTGAATTGCCATTTCTGCGATAAGAAGTACGAATTTACCGTGGAAGATTTAAAGAATCTGATGAAGTATTCGAAGTAATTTACTAAAAAATCAAAGAAATTGTAACATTTCTGACTGGGAAATGACATATAAAAGGAGTATGTTGGTAATGACATACTCTTTTTTTATTAGCTTGCGAAGTGTTGGGACACGCAGACAGAAGTGTCAGGAGGAAAATCTATGGAAAATAAAAGAAAACAAGGCTATTTATATGCATTTATTATCGGAATGTTAACCGTGCTTGTGTGTATGGTAGTAGCGGACGGACTAATCGGTATTGAAGGCACCATACATGATTACATAGAATATGAGGACGGAACACATGAATTCATGTTAAAGGTAAGTGACCCTACCGGCAGAATCATCTTCCGACTTGGATTGTTTTGTATTCCGGTATTGTTTGCCTGGAAGACCAAAGTAAAATATACTTGGATAAATCTGCCGCTTTACATGGCAGCGTGGTACATTTGCTTCTTTATCTTCGGAGAAAGTGTAAAGCACCGTTATCTGGCACATCCGGCGCAGGGCTTTATTTCCTTTGGGAATGAGTTTACTTCCGTAACAACAACGCTTTTGTTTTGGATTGCGCAGGCAATGGTGTTGTGGGTAATTACATTTTTGAGCTTTTTGATTAGAAAATTTGTCAAAAGACAAAAGGAGGGGAATAAATGAAACGCATAAGAATGATTTTTAGCGTAGGGCTGATTGTGCTGATGATTTTGGCAGGCTGTAACAAGAATACGCCTGCAGTTACACCAACAGCGACGCCGACGACAGCACCTACAGCGGTACCTACAACAGCACCAACGGCAACACCTGCAACTGTGCCAACGGCAGAACCAACAGAAACACCAATACCGACAGCAACAGTTACACCGACACCAACGCCGGTCCCAACCAATGCGCCGGTAGAGGTTACGTCACCGTTTGCCATGGTTTCTCCGGTGCCTCAGAGCGAAATTGTGGATATTGTGGATACCATGACTGTGGATACGTATCCGCGGGTGGACGGCTCCACCGCAACCCTGCCGCTTTCTGAGGCGGTATTTATGGCAGCTACCGGCGAAAGTGCTGAGGTGGCAGCAAGTGAAGTAGTACACACGAAAACAACTAATTCTTATAACCGTTTATATGACGGCGAAGTGGATTTGCTGATTGTCTATGAACCGGCAGAAGTGATTGTGGAACGCATGAAAACAGAACCATTGTGTATCAAACCAATCGGTCTGGATGCATTGGTATTCTTGGCTAATACTGCAAACCCGCTGAACAGTCTTACCATGGAACAGCTGGTGGATATCTATTCCGGTAACATCACTAATTGGGCAGAGGTAGGAGGTCTTGACAGGGAACTGTTAGCGTTCCAGCGCCCGGTAAATTCCGGCAGCCAGACCCTCATGCAGAAGTTGGTTATGGGTGATGCGGAAATGGTAAGTGGTGACAATGTATTCCGTTACAGTACCATGTCCGACATTTTGGAAGGCATGCTTTCCTACAACAATGAGGATAACACCCTCGGATATTCTGTATTTTACTATGCCAATAACATGTATTTTGAAAAGGACCTAAAGCTCATGGGTGTGGATGGGGTGCTTCCGTCTACCCAGACCATTTACGACGGCTCTTATAAGCTTATCAATGCTTTTTATGCGGTTGTCCGCACTGATGAACCTGCGGATTCCAATGCGAAAAAGATTTTTGACTGGCTTACCGGTGAGGCGGGCCAGCAGTTGGTGCTTGACCTTGGCTACGTGCCGGTACAGATGCCGGCAGGTGCCGATATTTCCGATGTTAAGGTAGAACAGCAGCAGAAGGTGGAAGTGCTTGCGAAAGAGCCGTTGGCAGACGGACAGTACTTCGTATTTGTGAATCCGCAAAACATGGTTTCTGACTATTACTACGGAGATATGACGGTATATAATCAAAACTGGGAGGAAGTTGCCAACTTCTACAATGTGACCTTGAACCATGGGGTACAGGGTGTATATACAAACCGCTATCTCCCGGTGGGGCAAATCCGCCAAAATTCAGACGGTACGCAAAAAGTGTTGTACGGTGTCTACGATTTGGAACAGGGCACCTATTCTATAGCGCCTGTTTATGGCGGCATGGAAATGCTTGACGTGGAGCGCGGATATTATGTTGTTCCGCCGGAAAACTGGTTGGAGGACGACTATTCCTGGATGAAGTGGAGTGTAATTGATGGTACCGGTAAGGTGCTTCTTTCTCCGGTGGAAATGTCCGACTGGTTGGCTATCAGCAAGCTGGGCAATGGTTATTTAGAATTTACCTACGACTATAATAACTGGGACAGCGGCATGGTTTTCCGTTATTATGATGAAAAGCTGAATCTAAAAAAGGTGTATCATGAAAAGATGGACGGTATGCCGGATGATGCGGATATGCTGGATGGCGTGGACTATATTCTTTTGGATGGGCAGGGCTGTCTTGTGGATGCTGATGGAGAAGTGGTTCTCAACTGGGCAACCTTCCTAAGCGAGTATGGCGATGGCGAAACCATGGAAGTAAAGACATCCTTCTATAACGTCAACCTGGCAGAAGAAAATCAGTGTTATGCTGTTTTGTATAAAAATGCAGTGTATCTGTTTGATGGAAAAGGAAATCTTCTTCGGGTGATAGATACTCCTGCTATTGTAAAAGCCTTTGACAGTGCCAATTTCTACGAGCGTTTCTGCTATTACAGGGATGACTCGCTGGGAGACTGGGTATATGGTTCTTATGAAGATACCAATCTGCTGATGTCCAACGGTATGACTCCGGAGTATATCGAAACACTTTGGGGCCACAACGGATATATCATGTACCGCACTTACAATGGACGTCTGTTTATCGAAGAGTATACTGCAGAGGGCGATCTGATTTCGTTCAGTATAGAACTTTTGGATACGATGAAGAGTCTTGAGGTTTCTTACTGTGAAGCGGGATATGTCATGGTAAACCAGAATTGCGGAGAAGAGATCCAAAGTCCGTATACTAATCTGCCACAACTGCTTCCGGTATACGAAAAATCACTGTATTACCGGGGAGAACTTGTCGCTTCCGGAAAAGGTATGAATCTGGACTATATGTATGATTTGTCCGATGGCTACAGTCTTTGGATTGTACAGACCGGTGATGTTTTGAAGGCAGAAAGTGAAAGCGTATACGAAGATTATGAAAATGTTTATACCCTTGCTGATTATGCCATTGTAAAAGAAGGTAAGGTGTTGTATGAGATAGACAATGCTTACCTGGTCAGCTGGTGCAATGATACCGTTTTCCTGCTGAAAGGAAATTATGTGTATGCCGTAGGAATTGACGGAACTGAGTTTATCTGTGCACTGCATACATTCCTTAACAATGATTAACGAAACACCATATCCATGTACAGACCGTTAGCATAGCGGGTCTGAAATGGATATGGTGTTTTTATGTACAAAAGGCAGGTTGGAGAGTTTGGTATCTTTATAAAATTTTCATACACGTTTTGTCATTATCATGCTATAATAGGCGAAGAGAGTCGAAAATTAACGAATAAACGTGAAAAGAAAGGATTTTTTGGTGAACTATTATGGCATATATTGCTTTGCAGGACGTAACAAAAATATATAAAACCGGCGAAATTGAAATTCATGCTGCGGATGGTATTACCTTTGAAATGGAGAAGGGTGAGTTTGTTGTAATCGTTGGTCCGTCCGGAGCAGGTAAGACTACCGTGCTTAATATTTTGGGCGGTATGGACAGCGCTACTTCCGGAACTGTTCTGGTAGATGGTGAAGATGTTGCCAAGTATAACAACAAGCGATTAACAAAATACCGCAGGGAGGATGTGGGTTTCGTATTTCAGTTTTACAATTTAGTGCAGAATTTAACTGCTCTTGAAAACGTAGAGCTTGCCCAGCAGATTGTTAAAAATCCAAAGAACTCTGCAGAGGCTTTGGAAGAGGTGGGATTGAAGGAACGTATGAAGAATTTCCCTGCCCAGCTTTCCGGCGGTGAGCAGCAGAGAGTTTCCATCGCAAGAGCCTTGGCAAAAAATCCAAAGCTTCTGCTGTGCGATGAACCGACCGGTGCGCTGGACTACCAGACCGGTAAGGCAATTTTAAAGCTGCTTCAGGATACATGTCGCAGAACAGGAACAACGGTAGTTGTCATTACCCATAACAAGGCAATTGCGCCGATGGCAGACCGTGTAATTGAAATCAAGAACGGTAAAGTAGGCAGCATGAGAGTAAATGAACATCCGATGGATGTTAGTCAGATTGAATGGTAAAGGTCTCGCAGAGCGAGCCCCGGTATATCGGCAGAGCCGATGATGCGGGGTGTGGGAAAGGAAAGTTATGAAGCGTGCACAAAGAACAGATTTACTCAGAGAAATGAAAAAGAGCTTCAACCGCTATATTTCCATACTGGCCATTATGGCTCTCGGTGTGGCGTTTTATGCCGGTGTGCGTTCTTCGGAACCGGACATGCAGTTGAGTGCAAAAAAATATTTGGATGAAACCAATTATATGGATATCCGGGTTATCGGAACCTTGGGTATGACAGCGGATGACGTGGCAGAAATCGGTGCCATCGACGGTGTAAAGCAGGCAGAGGGTGGTTATCAGACCGAGATGTTTTTAGAAGCAGGACAGCGGGACTACCAGATGTCTGTATACTCTATCGGAGATGCGATTAATCAGGTTTACGTAACAGAGGGCCGTGTTCCGCAAAGCGCAAATGAGTGCTTTATGGACCGGGACTTTATGACAAGCTTTGGTTATAAAATCGGAGATGTAATTACTCTTCGCACAGATGCAGATACGGAACTTTCGGATGTTCTTGCGGAGGATACCTTTACTATTGTCGGTTCCGGTATTTTCCCTACCTATCTGACCTGGCAGCGCGGTGCAGTAAGCATCGGTACCGGTACGGAGGATGGTTTTCTTTTTATTCCGAAGGAGGCTTTCTCCATGGAAGTATTTACGGTGGTATATGCTACGGTAGAGGGTGCCATGGACTTAAATCCTTATGAGGAAGAGTACGAAGACTATATTGATGAAGTGGTGGAACGCATTGAGGCAATTGCTGATGCCCGCTGTGAAGTACGTTTTGCAGAAGTAACCGACCCGTACTGGGAGGATATTTACGAGGCGGAAGAGGATATTGCCGAAGGCGAAAAAGAGCTGGCGGATGGTGAAAAAGAGCTGGCAGATGCAGAAAAAGAGCTGGCGGATGCCGAGGTAGAAATTGCGGATGCAGAAAAGAAGATTGCCGACGGTGAAATAGAAATCGCGGATGGCGAAAAAGAACTGGCGGATGCCTTAGCAGAAATTGAAGATGGCGAACAGAAGTTAGCTGACGCAGAAAAAGAACTGGCAGATGCTTTGACAGAAATCGAAGATGGTGAGAAGCAGCTGGCGGATGGCGAAAAAGAACTGGCAGATGCTTTGGCAGAAATCGAAGATGGTGAGAAGCAGTTAGCTGACGCAGAAAAAGAACTGGCGGATGCTTTGGCAGAAATTGAAGACGGTGAGAAGCAGTTAGAGGATGCAGAAAAAGAACTGGCGGACGCTTTGGCAGAAATCGAAGACGGTGAGAAGCAGTTAGAGGATGCGGAAAAAGAACTGGCAGATGCTTTAGCAGAGATTGAAGATGGTGAAAAACAGCTGGCGGATGCAGAAAAAGAACTGGCAGACGCTCTTGCGGAAATCAAAGACGGCGAGCAGCAAATTGCGGATGGCGAACAAGAACTGGAAGCCGGTGCATCGGAATTGTATTGGGCGGAACGGTTACTTGCAGAAAACGAAGCAAAACTGGCGGACGCAGAGATAGAAATAGCAGCCGGAGAAAAAGAGCTGGAAGAGGCAGAAGCGGCCCTTTCTTTAGCCAAAGAACAGCTGGCAGCAGGAAGAACAGAATTGGAAGCAGGCAGGGAGGTTCTGGCTCAGAAAGAAGCAGAATTTAATGCGGCAAAAGAAATGCTGGAAGCGGCCGGACTTCCGCTGACACCGGAACTGTTGACAGCAGAAGCAGAACTTGCCGCAGCAAAGACACTGTTGGCAGAAAAGGAAGCGGAGCTGTTAGCAGGAGAACAGCAGCTGGCGGCTTCGGAAGCCGTGATAATTGCGGGAAAGGCAGAGCTGGAGGCGGCTAAGAAGGAAGTCGAAGCTGGAAAGACGCAGCTGGCTGCAGGCCGGGCAGAGCTCAATCAGGCAAGTTGGGACCTTTACTATGGCCGCATAGAGTTAGAAGACGCTAAGGAAGAACTGGCGGATGGCCGTAAGCAATATGAAGAAGGCTTGGCAGAGTTTGAACAGGCAAAGCTTGACCTGGCAGATGGCAAAAAGCAGTATGAAGAAGGGTTGGCAGAATTTGAGCAGGCAAAGCTTGACCTGGCAGACGGCAAAAAGCAGTATGAAGAGGGTCTTGCAGAATTTGAGCAGGCAAAGCTTGACCTGGCAGACGGCAAAAAGCAGTACGATGAAGGTCTTGCAGAATTTG
>JAZNXI010000196.1:0-46325 GCA_045593825.1 Lachnospiraceae bacterium | reverse complement strand
TGTGGAGACCTGCACGTAAAATTGGAACCACACAAAGCTTCTTGCCGGCAATTTCTTTTACGGTAGTAGTTACCAGTGGAGTTTCAATTACTTTATCTGCCAACTCCAGATTGCGGCTGGCTTCATAGTAAACAAGCTGGGCAACTTCTGCTACCAGGGCACGGAACTCCTTGGTGGAAGTGTTTTTGTCGCGCATAATGCCGATTTTGTGCTGAATCAGCGGATGATCCATAACCATAACCTTAGACATAAGTACCTCTTTTCTGCACGCTTTTGTGCGGTTAAATTTTCTATTGGAAATAGTATATCACTTTTTTGTGACTTTGCAAAGGATATGTTGAAAAAAGATTAACTTTGCTATAAAATAGAGAAGTCATTAGAAAAGTTTTTATAGGAGATTGATATGAAAAGAAATGTGTGGACAGTAATTGGCATGGTGACAATGTTTATTTGTCTTGCCGGCTGCAATAACTCACAGAAGACAAATACCCTTCCTGCGGAGGGCGAAAATATACCTACAGTAACTTTGGCAATTTCGGAGACGGAAGCGCCAACAGAAACACCAACAAGTACGCCGACTCCAACGGCTACACCAACGCCAACAAGCACTCCGACGCCGACACCAACCAATACTCCAACGCCGACACCGACTCCGGTGCCATTGGAAAAGGTTATTTTTTCGGAAACGGATTTTTTCTATGCGGAGACAATTTCCGTAGAGCTTACGTTTGATACTGCCACAGAAGGAGTAATTTATTACACTTTGGATGGAAGTACACCAACCTCTGAATCTGCATTGTATGAGGGTCCCATCGAATTTATTGCTTCGGAAGAGGATTCTCCGAATTTATACCATCTGCGTGCAGCGGCGGTATATCCTGACGGCACCCTTTCCGGGGTGACTGCCCGCACATATTTTGTGGGAACTAAGGTTCATGAAAGATATTCCACATTGATTTTTTCCATTACCGGCAATCCGGGAGAACTCCGGGAAGGACCTGACGGAATCTTCTATGAAGATAACGTATATAATAAGGGAAGAAAAAATGAGCGTCCGGTATATATTGAAGTGCTACAGCCGGACGGAACTCCGGTGTTCGAACAGGCCGGAGGAATACGGGTCTACGGCGGTAAATCCAGAGGATATTCCCTTCCGTCCATGAAGATTTATGCAAGAAAAGAATATAGTCCGGAGGCAGGAACCTTCCCATTCTCTCTATTTGAAACTCCAAGAGTGGACAAGCCGGATAAAATCGTCAAAAAATATGACAAGCTGGTGCTGCGTAACGGTGGCGATGATATGCAGTGTGCCATGATTCGTGACGAGTTTTCCCATATGTTGGCAGCAAAGGCAGGCTTTACGGACTATGAGTCGGTGCTTCCGGCACTTATTTATATGAACGGGGAGTATTATGGTCTTTTCTGGCTGCATGAATCCTACTGTGATGAGTATTTCCAAAGAAAATACGGGGAAGGTAACGGCGAGTTTATTATTTGCGAAGGTAGTGAAAAGACAAAATCTGTTTCTTTAACCGATGATGAAATTGAAGAGAAGGCAGCAAGAGAATACAATGCTATGTATAAAAAGTATGCCTATGCGGATTTGACGGTGGATGAAACGATTGCTGAGTTAAACGAGCTGCTTGATATTGAGAATTATTTGAAGTATTATGCTTACGTGCTTTACGGAGGCACCTATGACTGGCCAAACAGAAATTATAAATGCTACCGCTATTATGCGGCAGAAGGTGAGGAATACGGTGAAGGAGCAAAGGATGGCAGATGGCGTTTCCTGATTCACGATATGGACAGTTCCTTCGGTACCCATACCGGGCCTGCCAATTTGCGTTATGCCTATAACGACTGGGCAGATGTTATGAACAAGAAGCACGAGCGGTATTCTCCGTTGTTTACCAGTCTGATGAAGAGAAAAGACTGTAGGGAGTTTTTTGTGAATTATTCGAAAGAACTGATGAATACGGTGTATACTTATGACAGCGTAAACGAGCTGCTGGTAGAAATGGACAGCGCACGTTATAATGAGCTGCATAATTATTACTATCCTTATCTGGTTGGCCTTCGGAAGGCGGGCGATTCCAGCATTTGGACCGGTCCGTCCTGGTATGACCACTATATGAAGCAAATTCGGACATTTACCACAGAGCGTCCTGCTTATGCACAAAAGTATCTGGATGAAATCCTGAATATGGAATAAATAAAAGTACCCCACGGGCAAAAAAATCCGGAAGCGTTTTGGCGCTTCCGGTTAAAAAAGGGCAGAGGAGAAGCCCGGTAGAGGGGGAGGGTAACTGCCGGGCTTTGCTTTATGAAAAAATTTTCTTGTTAGCAATAATTAAGTTATGTTTTATCTTTATGGCTTTAGTATATCATTCAAATTTGAGGATAGTATGGATAACTTGTGAACATTTTGTTAACATTTTGTCAGAAAGTAAGAATAATGGTTAAATAAAGGAAGGACAGCCTTTGGATTTTCGAGCCTGTTCTTACGCATACTAAAAGAAAAAGAAAGAGGTTACCATCATTGTTTAATGTGTTAAAAAAGACATTACGAAAGGAATTTGGGCAGGATAAGTATGAAAAGTATGCCCAGTCCATAAAACAAAATATCAGAGAAGCAAAGACAGATAATTCAGAGATTTTTAATGATTTATACGATATTCTACAGCAGAAGAATGAAAAGACCCTGCAGGAGATGCAGGAGCGTTTAAATACTTCCCTGCTGGATGCTTTTCAGGTAAGCAGAACCTATTTATGGGCGTTTGTAGCATATCTGGCTGCCTTTGTGATTATTTGCAGTTATGTAATCCAGTTATATGCCATACCGCTGCTTTTTGTTATCAGTGGTGCGTTTTTGGTAAAAACCTATGAATTTCTGGTAAACAAATTTTGTTATGTGGATGCCCATCTGGTATTGATTTATAAATCCGTTTTGGATAGAATATTTAGGGAAAGAAAGCAAGCCGTAAAATAAGGCTTGCTTTTTATTTTTTTTGTACTATAATAGTTAACGTGTTAAATATTAATTAGTTAACTAAATTTTAGAAAGGAGACGACATGGATAAAAAAATTCTTGTATGGGATATCATCAAGATTGCAAGAGAACATAGGAAAACAGTGGAAAAAAGAATTTGTTCCCTGGGAATACATCCGAGCCAGCATCACTTTTTGGTACATTTGGCAGTGAACGGTGCCTGTACCCAAAACAACATTGCGGAAGCAATGGAAGTATCGGCAGCAGCAGTGGCAGTTTCCGTAAAAAAACTGGAAAGGGGCGGATATGTTGAAAAACGGATCAGCGCGTCCGACAGCCGTTCCAATGTAATTGCACTGACAGCCAAGGGTGAGGAAGTGGTGCAGCAGTCAAGACTTATGTTTGAAGAAGTGGATGAAAAAATGTTTGATGGACTGACGGAAGAACAACAGAATAGGCTTCATGAATACATGGAGCAGATTATAAATAATTTAAAGACAATGGAGGAGAATCAGACGTGAAGCAGTATATGAAATATGTAAAACCATACGCGCTGTACTTTTTACTTGCTCCGGTTTTGATGCTGGTAGAGGTTGTGGGCGAAGTGTTTATGCCAAAATTTCTTGCCAATATTATTAACATCGGTATTCCGGAAAAAGACAGCGCTTACATTGTTGCCATGGGTTTTGCCATGGCGGGTATGGCAATTGTGATGATGCTTGGTGGTATCGGCGGCGGTTATTTCAGCGCCAAGGCCAGTGTAAGCTTTGCAGCAGCGCTCCGTAAGGACGCCTTTGCCAAGGTACAGGAGTTTTCTTTTGCAAATATTGATAAATTCAGCACAGGTTCCCTGGTAACCCGTTTAACCAACGATATTACCCAGCTGCAGAACATTATCAATATGGGTCTTAAAATGGCTTTCCGTGCACCGGGTATGTTAGTTGGTGCCCTCATTATGGCCATTACCATGAATCCAAGTCTCGCAGCCGTTATTGGCGTTGTAATTCCGGTACTGGTGATTTCCCTGGTGCTGGTTATGAAAAAAGCATTTCCGAAGTTTAATGTCATGCAGAAGAAGCTGGACCGTTTAAATACCAGTGTGCAGGAGAACTTAACCAATATCCGTGTAGTAAAATCCTTTGTAAGAGAGGAAGAGGAAATAGAAAAATTTGCGGAAGCAAATGAAGACCTTCGCGCCGGCAGTATTGATGCGTTTAAAACAGTTATCATGACTATGCCGATTATGACTCTTGCTATGAACATAACTACTCTGGCTGTGGTTTGGTTTGCCGGACGCCAGATTATTGTGGGACAGATGGCAGTGGGTGATTTGACTGCGTTTACCACCTACATTGTACAGATTTTAATGTCCTTAATGATGACTGCCATGGTTATTTTAAACAGCTCCCGTGCCATGGCCTCCGCAAAGCGTATCAGTGAAGTGTTAAATACGGAAGTGGACTTATCCGATGAAGGTGCTCTGTATCCGGATGCGGTAGTTACCGGGGGTAAGGTTGAATTTAAGGATGTTTGCTTTAAGTATTATAAGGACAACGACAATTACGTATTGGAAAATATCAATTTTACCGCAAATCCGGGAGAAATTGTGGGCATCATCGGCGGTACCGGTTCCGGTAAAACCAGTATGGTGCAGCTGATTCCAAGACTTTACGACTGCGATGCCGGTGAGGTTCTGGTAGACGGTATCAATGTTAAGGATTACTCTTTAAAGAATTTACGTGAAGGCGTGGGCATGGTACTTCAGAAGAATGTCCTGTTCTCCGGAACAATTATGGATAACTTAAAGTGGGGTGACGAAAACGCCACAGCAGAAGAAGTGCAGGCGGCAGCAGAAAGCGCCCAGGCACACAATTTTGTAACCTCCTTTACCGACGGTTATGACACAGAGCTGGGTCAGGGCGGTGTTAATGTGTCCGGCGGACAGAAACAGCGTCTCTGTATTGCCAGAGCTTTGCTGAAAAAGCCGAAGATTCTTATTCTGGATGACAGCACCAGCGCAGTGGATACTGCGACGGAGCGTCGAATCCGCGAGGCTTTTGAAGGTGAATTAAAGGATACCACCAAGATTATTATTGCCCAGAGAATTTCTTCCGTTAAGGATGCGGACCGCATTCTTGTGATTGATGACGGACAGATTGTGGGAGAAGGTACCCATGCTTCCCTGTATAATACCTGTGAAGCGTACCGGGAAATTTGTATTTCCCAGGAAGAAAAGGAGGTGGTTGCGTAATGGCTGAAGCAAAGAACAACAATCGACCACCAATGGGACCGGGACACGGCCCTAGAGGCATGAGAGGCCCGGGCGGTAAGCCGAAGAATGCCAAGGCAGCCGTCAAGAGAATTTTCAGTTATATAAAGCATGATGTACCAATGCTTGTTATTGTCTTACTTTGTGTATTAACCAATACGGCCTGCAGTCTGGCGGGTTCGTACCTGCTTCGTCCGATTATCAATAATCTGGGCGATGATGCGGCGGCGTATATCAGTGCTGCGTCTTCTACAGCGCAGGCGGAGATTCTGGCAAACGGTATTTCTGCATTGTTAAAGGGACTGCTCCTGATGATGACAGTGTATATGTTCAGCGTGGTGTGCTCCTATGCCCAGTCCCGCATTATGGTAAGCATTTCCCAAAGGGCCATCCGCAACATGCGTAATGACCTGTTTACAAAGATGCAGGAGCTGCCGATCCGTTTCTTTGATACCAACAACCACGGAGATTTAATGAGCCGCTTTACCAACGATTTGGATGCGGTGGGTGAAATGTTAAACAACACGATTCCATCGATTATTTCTGCGGTAATCACTCTGGTGGGTACATTGGCCCTGATGTTTTACACCAACTGGATTTTAGCTATTGTAACCATTGTTACCATGCCGCTTCTTTCCAGTGCGGGTATGATGATTGCCAAGCGCAGCCGGAATTTCTATTCCGAGCAGCAGGCGGCCATCGGTGCAGTAAACGGTTATGTGGAGGAAGCAGTAACCGGACAGAAGGTTATTAAGGTATTCTGTCACGAAGAAACCACGGTAAATGAATTTAATAAATTAAATGAAGATTTAAGAAACAAACAAATCAGAGCATCCTTTGTGGGTGGCTTAATGGGACCTGTAATGGGTAATTTAAGCCAGATAAGCTATGCGATTACTGCTTTGACCGGCGGTATTCTTTGTGCCATCGGAAAGTTTGATATTGGTGGTCTTACCATTTTTGTAAACTATGCAAAGCAGTTTTCCAGACCAATCAACGAAGTATCCATGCAGATGCACACCGTATTCTCTGCCCTTGCAGGCGCAGAGCGTGTATTCGGTATTATGGATCAGGAGCCGGAGCTTCCTGATGCTGTGAATGCTGCAGAACCGGTAGCGGTTACCGGCAACGTGGTGTTAAAGGATGTTACCTTTGGTTACAATCCGGAGAAGACCATTTTAAAGAACATTTCCCTGTACGCAAAGCCGGGACAGAAGATTGCCTTCGTCGGTTCCACCGGTGCGGGAAAAACCACCATTACCAATTTGCTGAACCGTTTCTACGATATCTGGTCCGGGGAAATTACCATCGATGGTGTGGATATCCGCAATTATAAGAGGGATTTCTTACGTAAGAACATTGCAATGGTTTTACAGGATACCCACCTGTTTACCGGAACCGTGCGTGAAAATATCCGTTACGGCCGCCTGGATGCTACGGATGAAGAGGTAGAAGCAGCAGCTAAGGTTGCCAGCGCCCATTCCTTCATCATGCGTCTGGAGCACGGCTACGATACCATGTTAGAAGGCGACGGTGCCAACCTTAGCCAGGGCCAGCGTCAGCTTTTAAATATTGCAAGAGCAGCCATTTCCAAGGCACCGATTCTTGTTTTGGATGAGGCAACCAGCTCTGTCGATACCAGAACCGAGCGCCATATCGAGCACGGTATGGACCGCCTCATGAAGAACCGTACCACCTTTGTTATTGCCCACCGTTTATCCACGGTACGTAATGCCAATGCCATTATGGTGCTGGAACAGGGCGAGGTAATCGAGCGTGGTACCCACGACGAGCTGTTAGAGCTTGGCGGCAGATATTATGAATTGTATACAGGATTAAAGGAGTTGGATTAGTATGAGCAAAGTATATGTATTTATGGCAGACGGAACAGAGGAAGTAGAAGCACTCACCGTCATCGATTTATTACGCCGTGCTAAGGTAAATGTGGTAACGGTTTCCATCATGGAGAAAAAGCAGGTAATGACTTCCCACAAAATCGGTGTGGAAGCAGATGAATTATACGGAGAATCCGACTACATGGACGGCGACATGATTGTTTTACCTGGCGGCATGCCGGGCACCACCCATTTAAAGAACCACGAAGCGCTCCGCAAGGTGCTGTTTGCTTATAAGGATGCCGGAAAGTATCTGGCTGCCATTTGTGCGGCTCCTTCCGTATACGGATGGAACGGCATGCTGGAAGGCAAGAAGGCCATCTGCTATCCGGGCTTTGAAGAAGAACTGAAGGGTGCTATCATCACCAACGAAGGTGTGGTAACCGACGGACAGTTTATAACCTCCAAGGGTCTTGGCACTGCCATTGATTTTTCCCTGGAGCTGATTAATCTTTTGGTAAATGCAGAGACTGCAGAGAATATTGCGAAGGCAGTACAGTATAAGTAATAGAATAAAACTTGGAAGATGCTCTTGAAAGGTGCGTAGTGCACTTTTTAAGAGCATTTTTATTGTACAAACTGCACAAAAACCGTGCAGTTTTTTCTACTTGATAATAATATGCATTGTGCATATAATACAAATAAGAGTTCGCGAAATCTTTTTTCAATCGGCAGAGTCTGCCGGGGATTCCAACATAATGTTGCCTGGAATAAGCCTTGCAAGAGGGAATAAAACACGTTATAATTAAGGAGGAAGAATGCAGATTAAATCAAACATCGCAAAAGTTGTAGAAGAAGTGGATACAAAGGCCCGGTATGATGCCGCAGTTAAAAAGGTACTGAGCGACCCGCAGATTCTGGCATGGATTCTAAAGTATACCGTGCGGGAGTTTGAAGATTATACGATTCCGGATATTATGGCCTGTATAGAGGGCGAACCGGAGGTGGCTACTTCTCCGGTGCATCCCGGTACTTATACACATGAAGTTGATGGCCTGCCAACGGAAGTGACAGAAAATGAAGCACAAAAGGTCACGTATGATATCCGCTTTCAAGTTAGGGTGCCGGGGCAGGGTTCCGTCGGCATGATTATCAACGTAGAAGCCCAAAACAAATTTTATGAGACATATGATTTGGTTACCCGTGGCGTATTTTACTGCGCCAGAATGTTATCCACCCAGGTTCGTAACGAAGAATCGGCAGAAGAATACAATCACCTGCAAAAGGTGTATAGTATTTGGATTTGTATGCAGGTACCAAAGAATTCAGAATATACCATTACCGGTTATCGAATGAACAAAGAAGATAGATACGGTCATATGGCATCAACGGCAAATCGGCGTTACGATTTAATGGAACTGGTTATGGTGTGCCTTGGAAGACCGGAAACAGCAGTACAGGGCACCGAATTGCATCAGTTGCTAAATACCGTGCTATCAGAAGAACTGACGCCGCAGGAAAAGCAGAAAATTATGAAGGAAGAATATGATATAGTTACTACCGTGGAATTGGAAGGAGGCCTGGCAAAGATGTGTAATTTATCAGAGTATATTGAGGAAAAGGGAATAGAAAAAGGAATAGAACAGGGACTTATTGCGTTAATCAATTCGCTAAAGTGTTTTATTTCAGAGGAGGAAGCACTGTATCGGGCCGTAATTAAAAATGAAATATACAAAGATACTCCCCGAGAAGAAGTTCTGAAATACTTAAAATAGTGATTATCTACGTTAAGACCGATGGAAATCCATCGGTCTTTATTTATTCTGCACCCACATTCGCATATTGACAATTTTTAGGATGCGTCCTATAATTAAATCAAACTCAAAGATAGGAGAATGCAACCATGGCACGAATCAACAAAAGTGCACTGGCACGACAGGAAATTATAGAAACCGCACTAAGGCTTTTTTTGGAGCAGGGGTATTCCGAAACTACCGTCAAATCCATCTGTAAGGAACTGGATATGATGAGTACCGGGCACATGAACTTCTATTTTCCAACCAAGGAGCATCTGCTGGCAGAGCTTACCGATTTGCTGTGTAAGTTCCAGTACAGGATGATGGAGAAGGAAGCAAACGACGGAATCAGCTCCGTCATGGCAATCTGTCTGGAACTGACTGCTATGGCATCCATGTGTGAGGAGGACGAAATCGCCAGGGACATTTATATTTCTTCATACACCAGTCCGAAATGTCTGGAAATTATCCGTAAAAACGACGCAGAGCGGGCCAAAACAGTTTTTAAAGAAACCTGTCCCAACTGGACGAATGAGCAGTTTGAGGAAGCAGAAATTCTTGTATCCGGCATCGAGTATGCGACGCTGATGACGACCACCGGTACGGTGTCCTTGGAAACCCGCCTGGCGGGAGCCTTAAATCAGATATTAAGCATTTACAACATTCCGGAAGAAAGGCGCAAAAGCAAGATAGAAGCGGTGTTTGCCATGGATTACCGGGGCATCGGAAAGCGTGTACTGCTGGAATTTAAGAATTATGTCATAGAAGAAAACGACCGGGCTATCCGGGAATTGGTACGTAGATAGCAGAAAAGAAATAAACAGTCAGGAGGAAACAAACATGAAAGAAAAGAAACATCTGCTAAAACTGTTATTTGGCACTACACTTTGCATAGTAATGCTGTTGGGCATTGCACTTAGCGTGCCGGGATACACAGCCCATGCGGAGGAGGAAAAAGAGGAGTATCTGGAAGAAATTATTGATTTAGGTACAGTGGAAACCTCTGCGATTCCGGCAGGAACATTTAGTCTGACGGACGGAACTGTCGACAAAATCACCGGTACAGCGGTTGATTGGATTGATCGTCTTGACCTAACAGGAGACGCTGCTGTTATCAGGACATTTTACAATTCTTTAGTAGAAGGTTCCGATAACGACGGAGAAAACGATTATCTTATCAAGGACAGTTATTATGAGGAAGATACAAGCACTGTGGACGTGGTAACCATAAGCAGCGCAGAGGGCGTTACCTATGCAACTGTAGCAGAGGCAGAAGCTGCGGCAAGTGCGGCGGTAACAAATTATGCGAAATATATTCGTGCGGCATTTGATGCTTTTGACCGCGACTATCCGGAGGTATTCTGGCTGGACGGTGATACACAATGCAGTTATGTTCTCCGCACACCGGGAGATGATACGAATGGATATACCTATTCTGCAAAAATTGTTTTCGTTCTAAAATATACCGACTTTGACATCCGTGCTACCGGCTATCAGAGCGAGTCAGCCATTAAGGCAGCTATTGAGGCAGTGAATGGATACGTTGACACCTACATGACAGCAGTATCCGATATGACGGTTGTTAATAAAATCAAATACTTCAACAATCAGTTAACAAAGACTAATGAATATAACACAAACGATGATTTAAGTGCAGAAAAAATCGGTACCGACCCAAGAGCCTGCATCAGTGCCTTAGAGGGCAGAACCGGCACGAAAGGTCCTGTTTGCGAGGGCTATGCAAGAGCATTTAAGGTGCTTTGTGATGCGGCAGAAATTCCTTGTGTTCTGGTGGACGGAACTGCGGTAAATAACAGTGGCTCCGGCGAACATATGTGGAACTATGTTCAGGTGGACGGTAGCTGGTATGGTGTGGACGTCACCTGGAACGACCCGTCTGTAGCAAATTCCACCGGAGCAGTATCCGGTTCGGAAAGAGAAGATTATCTGTTGGTGGGCTCTGCGACGGTTATTTCGGAAAGAACATTTATTGAGTCCCATCCGGTTTCCAATACTGCATCCAGCGTGGGCGTCAGCTTTACCAACGGCCCGGCACTGGCAACTGATGCATATGTGCCTTGCACCGAACACACCTACACCAACGGCACCTGTGCCTGCGGTGATGTGGGCTACACTTACGACACTGCAACCAATTCCTATGCCGTGTACAAGGCAGGCGCAATGCAGGCAGCCATTGATGCGGCGGAGGTAAGCGGAAAAACGGAAAATCCTGCCACCATTAAGCTGATGGCAGACCTTGATTTGCCGGGCGTGGCGCCTGATCTGAATGATCCAGACGATAAGCTATATGGAGTACTGATTGATGCAGGCGTGATGAAAATAGACCTAAACGGTTTTACACTCAGCAATTCGGATGCAATTGCAACCATTCAAATAGGTACAACTTCTGATGTATCCTGTAGCGCTGTAGTAACAATTATGGATAGCTCGGCGCAGGGCAACGGTGCTGTTATCTCAGAAGGTACAGATGCACGCGGAAGTTGTGCTATCAGAAATCTTTGCGGAACACTTTTCATCAACGGTGGCACAATAAAAGCAGAAGGTACAGCTTCTGCTGGTGGTGTTGAAAATGGCAATGGAACGGTGACCGTTAATCGTGGCAAGATTTATGCAGCGACAACATCAACGATTCAGACGGCATACGGTATTACTTCCTGGGGATTGAATAATCCTTCTCTTACTGTGAATGGTGGTGAAATATCGGGTAACGGTACTTGCGGTTATGGCATAGATGCCTACGATGGTGTTATTACTATCAAAGATGGAACGATTGCAGGCGGGAGATATGCGCTGTCAATTGGTGATGTAGAAGCGGCATCTATTACCGGTGGCAGCTTCACGGGCAGTATTTTGACATATACCGATGGACTTAGATTCCTTGGCATTGACGAAAACGGCAAGGGTGCATCCTTCCCAAATGGTATTAAAGTGGAAAGCAACGCGAGCAACACCCTGAATGCTATTCTCGCTATCGGTGCAGGCTTCTATGATGCAAGCGGCAACCTTCTTACGGTAGCTGGTAATGCTATTTCTATAACCGGTACTGTAATAGTAGGATGTGCCAACCATACCGGCGGCACGGCAACCTGTGTGAGCGGTAAGATATGTGAAACCTGTGGCAGAGTATACGGCGAGGTGGATGCGGATAACCATGGCGCAATGGACCCGGCTACCGGTAAGTGTTCCAATGGCTGCGGCAACATTTTGGCAGCAGCCTCCGTTACTACCGGTGAGGGCACTACATATTTTGCAGAGTTACAGGATGCCATTGATGCGGCTGAGTTAAGCAGTGGCTGTACTCTGAAGCTGGAAACCAACATAACCTCCGAGAACGACTTTACAATAGATGCAGGCAGCTTTACCTTGGAGCTGAACGGCAAGACGCTTTACGTGACAGGAAATAGTACTGCATTGACAGTCAACGGCGGTAGGCTGGTAATTCAGGACAGCACCGGAGAAGCCCAGGGAAGCATCTTGTATGACGGCACGGTTGATAAAGTCCTTCTAATTGAAAATAGCACTGTGGAACTGAAAAGCGGGGAGCTGAATGCTACTGATGACTCTTCTGGCGTCTGCGTAGATGTTTACAATGGCACCTTTATTCAGTCCGGCGGTACCGTAACAGGGGATATTTTCGTACTCGGAACCTGTATCATATCCGGCGGCACCGTAACCGGTTCTGTTTATTGGTATGCCGGTACAATAGATGTAAGCCGGCTTGCAACAACGATAATCGATGATATTGAAATTGTATATGACATGCTTAGTGAGCCGATGTCTGAGCCATATGCAGCCATTCTTTTACCGGAGGGATATGCCCTGTATAGAGGTGATAATTTGGTAGGCAAGGATGATGAGGTGAATGCGATAAGCCAGATGCAAATTCGTTTATGTGACCATAGCGGTGTAAAAGTTTACTCTGCATCGGAAAATGTAATTACAGCATCCTGTGAGGTTTGTGAGGCTGCCCTTGGCACAGCCACCGTCACCGCGCAGAATGCAACCTATGACGGAACTGCCAAAGAGACGGCTGCCGTTTCTTATAGCGACAACTGGCCGGGCGGTGAGCCGGATGTTTCCTATGAAAACAACACAAACGCAGGCTCAGCTACCGCAAGCATTTCCGTTACGGATGGCGGGAATGAAGTAAAAGCAAGCACAACCTTTGAAATCTATAAAGCTACACCGGTTGTGACTCCGCCGACCCCGGTGGTAGGACTGCCATATACCAACCTGTATTTTACTCTCACAAACGAGGATGCGAAAACCACCGGCGGTAAGCTGATGTATAAGATAAACGATGGCGAGTGGGTGAATTCTACCAGGGATAACTGGCCTGCAGGCACTTACACCGTTTATTACAAGGTAGTTGGCGATGAAAACTACGAGTCTGTTGATGAAGGTGCATTTATCACGGTGACCATTCTGCAACAGGAACTTGACAAGATTAGTCCAACTGTAGCACTGTCCTTTAATAGCTGTATTTACGACGGTGCGGCAAAAACGCCTGACGTATCCATCGTTACGAAATTGCCTTATACCGGTCCGGATGGGACGGTCAGTGATGGTGTTGAAGTATCCTTGGTGAAAAATAAGGACTTCACGGTTACATATTCCGATAACGTGAATGCCGGTACCGCGACCTTGACCATTCAGGGTATAGGCAACTTCACCGGAACTGTCACCAGGACATTTACTATCAGCAAGGCAGATGCTCCAACATTTGCAAGAGGAAGCAAGACATATTTGTACAATCAGGAATTGACCGGTGAGAGCGTAAGCGTTACCGGACTTCCTGCAGATTGTGGTGAAGTGTCGTATTCTTTGGCTGGTTTCTCGGATGCAAGCAATTCAATTAAAGATATGAAAGTAGATGCGGGCGGAACGATTACTTATAATGTAAATGCATTGGATAGCTACGCAGGGGATTTAACAGACACTATTTCTGTTAACGTTATAATGGAAAATTATGAAACAGCAATTTATGCGCTTGATATTACCCGCCGTGATAAATATGCGGTAACCGTAAAGGATGGCATGGAAGTGGCTCTGGAAGCCAATGAGCTTATCTATGGTCAGAGGCTTGGTGAACTGGCGTTTAAGTGGGTTACCTTTGAGGGAGAAGCCGGAGAAGAAGTAACCGGTATTCTTAAGTGGGAATCCCCTGACACCATGCCGGGCATGACACAAAACAAAGCAACCTGGATATTCATACCGGATAGTAATGCATACAAAGAGGTGAAGGGTGACCTGGATATTACCGTGCATAAGGCAACTCCGGAGGTAGAAGCAGTTCCTGTTGTAGCAGACCGGACATATGATCCTTCTGCAACACTGGCGGATATTGCACTGTCAGGCGGTACGGTGAAGGATGTGTATGGAAACATTATGGAGGGTACCTGGAACTGGGCAAATTCTGACATAGTTCCGACCGTGGGAAATGCGGGTTATGAGGCTGTATTTACACCGGAGCCTACCGCATATGAAGAAACTTATAAATCCGTAACCCAAATTATCCCTGTAAATGTAGCAAAGGCTACCCCTTACATTGTAACCAACCCAACCGCCGGCGGTATTACATACGGCCAGACTGTGGGTGCTTCGGCTTTAACGGGAGGCGCAGCTCAATACAGCGAAAATAATACTGCGGCTGTCGAGGGAAGCTTTTCCTGGAGCAGCGAAATTGCCGATGTAATACCTACGTTAGCAGATAGCGGTGTTACAGAGTACACGGTTACATTTATTCCGGCAGATGCGGTTAATTATAATTCCGTGACTACTCAGGTAACATTGAATGTAGAAAATATTAAGTCAGCGATTACAGTAATCGGCGAGGACCTTACCGTCAGCGCATCTTCGGCATATGCAGGGGAGACTGTTACGGTAACCTGGAACGTGGATGCGGCTTATGTAAATGATTATCGATTGGGGCTTTCTGTACAGGGAGCATCCGGTACAGAAGTTCCTGTAACTTCGGTAACGGGAGCTGATATTCCGGATAATGTATTGAAATACACCTTTGTTATGCCGGCAGAAAGTGTAGCTGTGATAGCAACGGCATATGAGATGGTTTATTCTGATACAGAGTATCGCCCGAGTATGGATACAGCAGCGGTGCCGGTAATTGATTTCATCAAGGAAAAAATTGAAGTTCCTGCTGAAAATTTGGAATACAGCAATGATATTACCGGCGGCGGTTGGTACGATTTTATCGAAACACTTACTGCAGAGCCGGGAGACTGCCTGTGGTTCAGAACCAAGGGAAGCCTTACCGGCGGCGTATACACACCGGCAAGTGCGTATGAGGAAATACGGATTCCGACCAGACCGGTTGTGGCTAGTATTGTAGAAAGTGTTACGGCTACTTCCATCGTAATGAAGCCTGTTGATGAAACCTATGCAGGAACCACAATGTACGGTGTAGGTCTGATGGAAGGAGATATTACCTGGCAGACAGGCAACGAATTCACCGGCTTGCAGCCAGATACCGATTATCTGTTCTATGTAAAGATTGAGGCAAAGGCAGGCGAATATTTTGCGTTTGGTCCGGTTTATGTTGTAGAGAGGACCCTACAGGCTACACCGATTATTTCTGAGGTAACCGCCACCGGAACCTACGGAGACCACCTTTCCGAAATTTTTATTTCCGGTACGGCAAGCTTTAACGGTACCGCAGTAGACGGTTACTTTTTGTGGGAAGCAGAAAATGCAGATGAAATAGTACCGGAAGCGGGTACCTATACCGAATTTACTGCAAAATTTTGTTCAACTGACACTATGTACGCAGAAGTTACCGGTATTCCGGTAACGTTAGTGATAAACAAAGCGGCAAATGCTCCGGATATGCCACCGGGCATCATGGATGTTTCCTATGAAACCGAAACCGTTGGTTCCGTAACCCTTCCGGACGGCTGGGCATGGGCAGAGGAAGATGCTTCCAAGTCTCTTACCGTTGGCGAAGAAGTAATTGCAACCGCGGTATACAACGGCCTCGATAAGGGCAACTATGAAAACGAAACGGTGAGCGTTACAATTATAAGAAGCGCATGCATCCATGTAGATGAAAATTCAGACCACATCTGTGATAAGGGTTGTGGTGTGGCACAGGGCACCTGTGCGGACCGCACCGGCGACGGCGACCATGTCTGCGATTACGGCTGCGGCAAGGTTTATGGCCAATGCTCCGGCGGCACAGCAACCTGTAAGGACAGAGCAGTCTGCGAAGAATGTGGCGAAACTTACGGAGGATTTGATGTAACTAATCATGTAAATACTGCAAACACCCTGTCCTACGATGCAACCGGACACTGGGATGAATGTGAAGGCTGTGGAGCTGACCTGAACAAGGCTGACCACACCTGTACAAGTGAAGTAACAAAACAGCCAACGGTAGACGCAGAGGGCGTAAGAACCTATACCTGCAGTACTTGTGGCTACAGCTATACAGAAGCAATTGATAAACTGGAACCGACACCGATTCCAACGGTGACAGTTGCACCAACACCAACGGTAGCACCGACTGTAGTACCAACAGTGGCACCAACAGTAGCACCGACGGCGACACCAACTCCGGTGCCGACAGTGACGGTAGCGCCAACGCCAACAGTGGCACCGACAGTTGCGCCAACGGCAACACCGACTCCGGTACCAACGGTAACAGTAACACCTGTTCCAACGGTAGCGCCAACGGCAACACCTATGCCTACAGCGACTCCGGTGCCTACAGTGACGGTAGCACCTACGGCGACACCAACTCCGGTGCCAACAGCAACACCGATTCCGACCACACCGCCTTATAATCCACCGTATATTCCGCCGGTAATTATCTGGCCGACAGCAACCCCTGTCCCAACAGAAATTCCGAGTCCAACTCCGACGTCCACGCCGGTTCCGAGTCCGACAGCGACACCGGTACCGACACATAATCCGGAAGAAACCTGGGTAACGGGAGAGGCAGCAACGGAATACAAAGAGGCAGAAAAACAGTATGATGTGCTGCTTGGTACTTCCAAGAAGGAAGCTGGTATGGTGGAAACCCTGGAAGTTGGCAAGTCCATCGATTTGAACTTCTACGGAGTGAAGAATTGGAAGAAGAATGCTTATACTTATAAATGGACTTCTTCTGATGAGAGTGTGGCAGTAGTAGACAGCGCCGGCGTAGTAACCATGCTGGATGAGGGCATTACAATTATCCGCCTGGAACTGGTTTACAAAGCTACCGGCGAGAAACTTTCCGTGGCACCGATGCTTGTGGGTGTACCGGAAGCGGTCTATGATGTATTCCTCGGAACTTCTGCAAAGAACGCAGATATTCTCCGTAAGATTACTTCGGGCGAAAAGGTTGACCTCAACTTCTACGGCGTAAAGAATTGGAAGAGAAATGACTACACTTATGAGTGGACCTCTACCAATGAGGAAGTTGCAACTGTAAGTAATACCGGTCTTGTAAACGCAAAGGAACCGGGTGTAACAATCATCCGTTTGAAACTGAAGAAGAAATCCACGGGAGAATACCTGATGGTAGCTCCGGTAGTATTGATGGTTCAGGAGAAAGCAGAAGAATAAGAAGTCTTTATTGAAAATAGCGGGTTTAAGCAAGTGATTTTGAGGTGCGGGTTTAAGCAAGTGATTTTGTGGTGCGGGTTTAAGCAAGTGATTTTGTGGTGCGGGGTATATAGCAAGAAAAGTTGTTGTGACACCCTGTTTCCTATGGAATATGATGAAAATTTCTGTGTTTAGGGTATTGGCAAAAGAAATGTTTTGAAATACCCCGCAGAATGGATTTTGCAGGGTGGCGGAGGACAATTATTTTGCATATACCCCGCTGACTTCCCAAAACACTTGAAAACGTGCTGAAATAGTGCAGTGCAGGGTGTCAGGCAAACAAAAAATTGCATATACCCCGCCAACAAGCAATACAAGCTACATATACCCCGCCGCCGAGCAATACAAAGCATAAAATAGAGAGACCAACGTGAATTTTTCACTACGGTCTCTCTATTTTTTTGTGCAGCAGAAACAAACATAGCACATTTGTAAGAAACATCAGCCCATTAAAAAAGTCGCTGAGTTCCCACACCAGATTCATGGTCATCTGGGAACCGAAAAACACCATCAGACAATATAGAAAGCGGTAATAGGTAATGTGCTCGGCGTCAAACAAAAATTCCACCGCTTTTTCGCCGAAAAAGCACCAGCCAAGCAACGTGGCAACGGCAAATAAAACAATGGCGATTCCAAGAAGCTTATCTCCGGCAAAGGGAAGCAGGGTAAAAGCAGCAAGTGTATAGTCGCCGGGGGAATAGCCCTCAAATAGCCCCGGAACCGCTAAACCTGCACAAACAATCACAAGTCCGGTAATGCCGCACATGACAACGGTATCCCAGAAGGTGGCGCTCATCAACACCATGGCCTGTTCTTTGGCGTTACCGCTGCTGTTGGCGGCGGCAACCGGAGCGGAGCCGAGTCCTGCTTCGTTGGTAAACAATCCCCTTGCGATGCCCTGTCTGGCGGCAAGGAGAAAAGAGCTTCCAAGGATTCCTCCGGCAACCGAAGAAAGGGAAAAGGCAGAGGTCAGGATAAGTGCCACGGCATCTGCCAGGTGGTTTCTTAAGAGAAACAGTAAAACGATGCAGGAAAGCAGGAAAAATCCGCCCATAACAGGTACAAGAAGGCTGCAGATGGTTCCGATGCCGGTAATTCCGCCGAGCAATACCACGGTAATTACCAGGGCAAGACACAACCCGACAGGAAATTCCGGCAGGTCGAAAAGGGTATGCAGGGTTTCTGTCACGGCACGGCTTTGGGTGGAGCATCCCACGCAAAAGGCGGAAGCCAGAAGCAAATAGGCATAGAACCGGGCTGTTTTTGGCTTGTGCAGCTGATTTTTGATTACATACATGGGACCGCCGCGGAAAGTTCCGTCGGAGCGTGTCTCACGGAACTTAAGACTCAGAAAACATTCCGCATAGGAGGTTGCCATGCCGAGAAGTCCGGTAATCCAGCACCAGAAAACAGCCCCGGGACCGCCGAGTGCTACAGCTGTAGAAAGACCGATAATGTTGCCTGTGCCCAGCGTCGCCGCCAGCGTTGTAGCCAGGGAAGCAAAGGCTCCCAGGCTTTTGACTTTGGGAGGATTTGCAGCATTTTCTTGCGGGGAAACGGAAAGCCGCAGGGCTGTCGGAAGCTTCCTTTGCACAAAGCCTGTGCGCCCTGTAAAATACAGGTGGGTAAACAAAAGAAACAAAAGAAGGGGACCGTTCCACAGAAAAGAGTTTGCTGTTTGCAGGAAATTATAAAAATAGGACATGGAGGGACTCCTTCAGGTGCTATTTTATTATATGAGCCGGTATTTTGAAGTATGTGGGAATTTACAGGATTACGCGTGTCAGCAAAGAAAGAGTTGAATCATCATCTCAATGGTTTCCGTACCCAGCGGATGTTCCTTGGTTTCATATGTGGCGATAAGATTTATTCCGGGAAGGATGCCACCTGCGGCATATAAATTCAGCTTGGAACATGCAGACCTGCAGTATACAGGATCATCCATTTTGCCAAAATGCTCCCAGTAATAGATTTGGTTATTTTCAGGATGCAGAATTGTAAAATCGGGATAAACTGTGGCATCGCCCAGGGGCAGTGCACATTCATAACGAAATGGAATCTTATGGATGTGAAGAGACATGTCAATCAACAATTCCGATTTTGAGCGTACATAATGCCCGGAAATTGTCCGATGGATAAGCTGTTCGGGATACTTTTCGTTATGTTCATAAGGGGAATTCATCCAAGTAAGATGGTCTTGGGAGGATGATGTGAAGTGAGCGGCAAGGAGCTCGTGATAATGTGACTTGTCTGTTAAAAATTTTTGTGCTTTTCCTGCTTCTTTGGAATGATGACGCAAGTAGAAGTCAAGCGCTCTTTTTTCGTGGATGGCATCTTCTAACTGTAGCGTCAGGTACTTTTTTACTGCCAGCTGCTCTGCAAGAAATCGTTTGTTTTTGGGGAGATAAGTGGAATGTTTTCCGTCACTGAGATACCATTTGCAGCGGTTTTCGTTGCTGGCGCAGATAAGCTTACCTTCGGGTAATGATTTAATCTGCTTTTGTAAAGAGACAATTTGTTTGTCCAGCCGGTTCTGCTCGGCCAGAATTCGTTCGTAAATCGTAATTTGTAACCTCCTTTTTTTAAGATAGTTTTATTAAAGCATGTAATGTTCAGATTGTAAAGTGCAAGATTGCTTTTTGTGGACTTTTTAGGCCTTTTTCAGACTTTTTATAGGGCTTTTTGAGGCTTGCGGGGTATATAGAAAAAAATTGTTGTGAAATGCCCTAACAGAGCTGAAAAAGTGTTAAATAAAAGTGTTTTTTTGCCTTGTCAGGGTGTATAAGAAAAAAGCATCTTGAAATACCCCGGAAATTTAAAGTGGCGGGGTGTCAGCAATAAGAAATATTGCATATACCCTGCAGACAACCACATATGGCTTATTTCAGTCCCAGAAGGGTATCAACGCTGAGAAAAAGTGTATATACCCCGGCGAGTCCATACGCGGACTAATTTATACCCCGGCGAGTCCATACGCGGACTAATTCACACCCCGGCGAGGCCATACGCAGGCACCTCACACCCCCGGCGCACCATGTGGATAACTTCTCTCGTTTTTAACAGTTATACAGAAATATATGTGGATAACTTGAATAATATGTGCATAAGTGCGACATTAGTAGAACGACCTCTTTAGGCGTCTTTGTAAAAACTACTTGTATAAAAAGTTAAATTGTGTTATGATTTTTATAATAATGAACTAAAATTTCCGATGGGGTACTATATGAGTAGAATGCGCAAGGAAAAACTAAATATGGTATTTGGTTTAACCAATGTAAAACGCTGCTTATTTACAGCGCTTCTTTCTATTGCTGTTTTTCCTGTGCTTTTGGTGGTTTCTGTGGCAGAGCCGGATTTTGCTGCACCGCTTTTAATTCCGGTGGCGTTCTTCTCCGTTGGCTCGGTGGCTTTTGCGTATTTACTGCATCAGGTGGCAAGGAATAAAATGAAGCAGTATTATGAGCCGGTTACTTGGATTTATCTGATGGCATTTCATTTATTCTTCGTTTATATTGCCCAGGAAAATATCCTGTTTTACTATATGGTAGTTGTATTGGCAGCCTATATGGTGCAGTTTTCCTTAGACCGTTACATAATTATGGCTCTTGGCGAGCTGGTCTGCTATTTGGCGCTGGTTGTTAAAAGCGGTACAACGGAAATTCCAATGGGACAGTTCCTGCTTTTGGCAGCAATTCATTTATTTGCATTTGCTTTATCCAGAGACTTTTACAATACAAAGAAGAATTTCCTGGCAGAAGAAAGAAAGCTCCGCAGGGAAATGCAGGAGGCGGAGCATGACCCGTTAACCGGTCTTGTAAACCGTCGCGGTTTGGAACGCAGGGTAGAAGCAGCATGGAAGTCCGGTGCAAACCGTCAGGAAACAGTGGCGGCTTTTGTTATTGATATCGATTTCTTTAAATCTTATAATGATAGGTTTGGCCATGTACAGGGTGACGTGTGCATCCAAAAGGTGGCACACTCCATCGAAGACACCGTCCGGGGCTACGGCATTGCATCCCGCATCGGCGGAGAAGAATTCTTCGTATTTGTCCGTGGAAGACAGGTACAGGAAATTAACGCCTTGGCAGAACGAATCAGAAGCAATGTGGAAGCCATGCAGATTACCAGAGGAAATGCAAACGGCGGAGTTATCACGGTCAGTGTAGGATACGACATCCGCTACGCAACAGAGGATATTTCCCTGCAGGGCTTATACGGCAGGGCAGACAGAGCACTGTTTAGGGCAAAGCAGGAAGGAAGAAACTGCATCAGAAGTTCTTATGATTTGAGAGAACGCCGGTCAAGAATCGGTTAGTAATATAGAAAATAAGGAGAATCAAAATGGGTAAGTATTTTGGAACAGACGGCTTCCGCGGAGAAGCAAACGAAAATTTAACAGTAGAACATGCATATAAGGTAGGACGTTATCTTGGCTGGTATTACGGACAGGACCACAAGGCAAAGGTGGTTATCGGTAAAGATACCCGCCGTTCCAGCTATATGTTTGAATACGCACTGGTTGCAGGTTTAACCGCCAGTGGTGCAGACGCATATCTGCTTCATGTAACCACAACTCCAAGTGTATCTTATGTAGTAAAGAGCGAGGATTTCGACTGCGGTATCATGATTACTGCCAGCCACAATCCTTTCTATGATAACGGTATCAAAATTATCAACAGCTACGGCTACAAAATCGAGGCAGAAGTTGAAGATAAAGTAGAAGCATATATCGATGGCGAAATCGGCGAAATTCCTTTTGCTAAAAAGGAAAACATCGGTCGTACCGTAGACTATGCTATGGGCAGACACCGCTACATCGGCCATCTCATTTCCATTGCAACCCGTTCTTTTAAGGACACTAAGGTGGGTCTTGACCTGGCAAACGGTTCCGCAACAACTGTTGCAAAGGGTGTGTTTGATGCCCTCGGCGCTAAAACTTATGTTATGAGCAATGAACCAAACGGTTTCAATATCAATACCGACTGCGGTTCCACCCACATCGAGCATCTGCAGAAGTTTGTTGTGGATAATGGTCTGGCAGTAGGCTTTGCCTACGACGGCGACGCAGACCGTTGTCTTGCTGTAGATGAAAAGGGTAACCTGGTAGACGGCGACCAGATTATGTACCTGTGCGGTTTATATATGAAGGAACGCGGTGAGTTAAACAACAACACCGTGGTTACCACCGTAATGTCCAACATGGGCTTATACAAGGCGCTGGAAGCAAATGATATTGCTTACGAGCAGACTGCGGTTGGCGATAAATACGTATTCGAAAACATGCAGAAGAACAACCACTCCTTAGGTGGTGAAAATTCCGGTCACATCATTTTCAGCAAGCATGCCATGACCGGTGACGGTATTTTAACTTCCTTAAAGATTATGGAAGTTATGTTAGAAAAGAAGCAGCCTCTTTCCGAACTGTTAAAGGATATGAAGATTTACCCACAGGTATTAAAGAACGTTCGTGTCCGTGATAAAAAAGAAGCAAGAGAAGACGCAGAGGTTCAGGCAGCAGTGAAGGCCGGTGAAGCAAAGCTTAACGGCGACGGCAGAATCCTTCTTCGTGAAAGCGGCACAGAACCGGTTATCCGTGTAATGGCAGAAGCAGGTACCATGGAACTTTGTAACGAAGTGGTGGATGACATCGTTGCAGTCCTCCAAAAATTTGTACAGAAGTAGCCTGAACTTAACAAAATAAAAAAGTACTGGAAATTTAAAATAAGATATGCTATACTATAGGCTATTGTGGATAGGTGTGCAAAAAAGTAATGCCTGTCAGAGGTTTAAGGAGGAAATATTTTAATGAGCTGTAAAGTAGAAAACTTAGAAAAGAACATGGCAAAGCTTACCATCGAAGTAAGCGCAGCAGAATTCGAAAAGGCATGTGAAAAGGCTTATCAGAAGAACAAGAACAGTATCAACGTACAGGGCTTCCGTAAGGGTAAGGCTCCAAGAAGCGTTATTGAAAAGATGTATGGTGCAGCAGTATTTTATGAAGATGCTGCAAATGAGTTAATTCCTGATGCATATGCAGAAGCAGCAAAGGAAAGCGGTCTTGACATCGTTTCCAGACCTGAAATCGACATCGTTCAGATTGAAAAGGGCAAGGACTTCATCTTCACAGCAGAAGTTGCAGTTAAGCCTGAAGTAGAGCTTGGCCAGTACAAGGGCGTAGAAGTAGACAAGGCTCCTGTAGAAGTAACAGAAGCTGAAGTTGAAGCAGAATTAAACAGAGTTCGTGAGCAGAACTCCAGAATGATTACCGTAGACGACAGAGCAATTGCAGACGGCGACTTAGCTAACATCGACTACGAAGGCTTCTGCGACGGCGTTCCTTTCGCAGGCGGTAAGGATGAGGGCTATGACCTTGCAATCGGTTCCCACTCCTTCATCGACACCTTCGAAGACCAGTTAATCGGCAAGAACATCGGTGATGAAGTAGAAGTTAACGTAACCTTCCCAACCGAGTACCATGCAGCAGAGCTTGCAGGCAAGCCGGCAATGTTCAAGGTTAAGGTAAACGGTATTAAGGTAAAGGAGCTTCCTGAATTAGACGACGATTTCGCACAGGACGTTTCCGAATTCGATACCTTAGATGAATACAAGAACGACTTAAAGGCAACACTCCTTGAAAGAAAGGAAAAGGATGCCAAGGCAGTTAAGGAAGAAGCAGTTGTAGATGCAATTATCGAAGGCGCTAAGATGGACATTCCTGAACCAATGATTCAGAACACTGTTGCTCAGATGGCGGAAGATTTCGCTCAGAGAATCCAGGCACAGGGTCTTTCCATCGAGCAGTACTTCCAGTTCACAGGCATGAACGCTAACACCTTCATGGAAAACTTAAAGCCACAGGCTCTTAAGAGAATCCAGAGCAGACTCGTATTAGAGGCTGTTGTTAAGGCAGAAGGTCTTACCGCTTCCGAAGAAGAAGTAAACAAGGAAATCTCCAACATGGCTGAAATGTATCAGATGGAAGTTGATAAGTTAATGGGACTTATCGGCGAAGACGAAAAGAAGGCTATGGCTGAAGATGTTGCAGTACAGAAGGCTCTTGAGCTTGTTGTAAATGCAGCAGTTGAAAAGTAATTAAAAAGCTTTGCAAATAAAATCCTGCCCGCATTTTGCGGGCGGGCATTTTGCGTTATATACGATATGTTAAGATTGGAGGATTAGACATGAGTTTTGTACCTTACGTTGTGGAACAGACCAGCAAAGGCGAACGTTCCTATGACATTTACTCCAGATTATTAAAAGACAGAATTATCTTCCTCGGAGACGAAGTAAACGACACTACCGCAAGCCTTGTAGTAGCGCAGCTTCTGTTCCTCGAGGCAGAAGACCCAAAGAAGGACATTCACCTTTACATCAACAGCCCAGGCGGCAGTGTTACTGCAGGTATGGCAATTTACGACACCATGCAGTTCATTAAGTGTGATGTATCCACTATCTGTATCGGTATGGCAGCCAGCATGGGTGCATTCTTACTTGCAGGCGGTACCAAGGGCAAGAGAATGATTCTTCCGAATTCCGAAGTTATGATTCACCAGCCTCTGGGCGGTGCAAGAGGTCAGGCAACTGAAATCCGCATTGCCGCAGAAAATATTTTAAGAACAAGAAAGAAATTAAACGAGATTCTTGCAGCTAATACAGGCAAGCCGGTAGAAGTTATTGAGGCAGATACCGAGCGTGACAACTACATGACCGCAGAACAGGCACTGGAGTACGGTTTGGTAGACGTTATTGTAAAAGAAAGAGCGTAAGCACAGGAATCGACGGAGGTAACTTAAGTGGCAAAATCAGATGACAAAAACATGGTTTGTTGTTCCTTCTGCGGAAAGCGTCAGGACCAGGTACACAGAATGTTGGCAGGCATGAATAATGCTTTTATTTGTGATGCTTGTATTGATCTTTGTGCAGAAATTATGGATGAAGAAGATGTGGATGTAGAAGCAGATGCTTCTCCTGCAGCCTATGCAGAAATGCAGGGTATCAATCTGTTAAAACCAAAGGAAATTAAAGAATTCCTTGATCAGTATGTCGTTGGCCAGGAAGAGGCAAAAAAGGTGCTTTCTGTGGCTGTTTACAACCACTACAAGAGAGTATTGTCCGCAGAAGAATCGGAAGTGGAACTGCAAAAGAGTAATATTTTAATGATGGGTCCAACCGGTTCCGGTAAAACCTATTTGGCACAGACTCTGGCAAAGCTTTTAAATGTTCCTTTTGCCATTGCTGACGCCACCACCTTAACCGAAGCCGGTTATGTAGGTGAAGATGTAGAAAATATCCTGTTAAAGATTATCCAGGCGGCAGAGTTTAATATTGAGCGTGCCGAGTTCGGTATTATCTACATTGATGAAATTGATAAAATCACGAAAAAGTCTGAAAATGTATCCATCACCAGAGACGTATCCGGTGAAGGTGTACAGCAGGCGTTATTAAAGATTCTGGAAGGAACCATCGCTTCCGTGCCACCGCAGGGCGGCAGAAAGCATCCGCAGCAGGAGTTCATCCAGATTGATACCACCAATATTCTTTTTATTTGCGGCGGTGCATTTGACGGTCTTGAAAAAATCGTAGAAAACCGTGTGGGCGAAAAGTCCATGGGCTTCTCCGCTACTCTTTATGAGAAGGATGATAAAAACATTGGTGAACGGTTCCGCCAGGTAATGCCGCAGGATTTAGTAAAGTTTGGCTTAATTCCTGAGTTTATCGGCCGTGTACCGGTGCATGTAGCTTTGGATATGTTAGACGAAGAAGCATTAATCAGCATTCTCCGCGACCCTAAGAATGCCCTCACCAAGCAGTATCAGAAGCTATTTGCTTTAGACGGTGTAGAACTGGAATTTGAGGAAGAAGCGTTACGTGTGTTTGCAAAGCGTGCCCTGGATTACAAAACAGGTGCAAGAGGTCTTCGTTCCATTATGGAAAAGACTTTACTGGAAACCATGTACGAAATGCCGTCCGATGAATCCATTTTAAAGTGCATTGTCACCAAGGAATCGGCGGAAGGCACAGAGCAGCCAAGCCTGCTTGTCAGATAGAGCAGTAAAAATTGTATGATACAGGCTGACCGGATGAAAATAGCGCGTCAGCCTGTTTTTACATTGTCAAACAGAGAGGAAGAGAACAATGAGTGAAGAAAAACAGATTATGCCGGTGGTGGCTTTAAAAGGTATTACAATGCTTCCGGGCATGTTGATTCACTTTGACATACAAAAAGAGTCCAGCATCAGCGCCATCAATACGGCACTGCGGGAAGGCCGGGAAGTTTTGGTGGTAACCCAGAAAAATACTGCTGTGGACAATCCGGAGCAGGTGGATTTATATCCGATGGGTACGGTTTCCGCGGTAAAGCAGATGATTAAATTACCGGGCAACCAAATCAGAGTACTGGCTACCGGTATCCGCAGAGGTTTACTGGAAGAATTGATAGCCACAGAACCCCATTTGATGGGCCTGGTAACCCTTCCGGAGGAAGTAAATGCCGATGCCCTTACCGTAATCGAGCAACGGGCAATGCTTCGCGGCCTTAAGGATTTACTGGAGGTTTATGTTTCCGTAAACGATAAGTTCGGTAAAGATGTAGTTAAGCAGCTGATGAGTGCCGATACGGTAGATACCTTAATCAACCAGCTGGCAGTCAGTGTGCCGATGACCGTAACCTCCAAGCAGAAGATTCTGGATGCAACCCATATTGTGGAGCGCTATGAAGCAATTATGGTGATTATCGCCAATGAAATTGAAATTCTCCGTATCAAAAAGGATTTACAGAATAAAGTAAAGGCAAAGGTAGATAAAAACCAGAAGGATTATGTGCTGAGAGAGCAGTTAAAGGTAATCCGCGACGAGCTGGGAGACGGTTCTACCGGCGATGATATTCCGGAGTTTTACGCGAAAGCAGAAAAGCTCGTGGCAAGCGAGGAAGTAAAACAGAAAATAAAAAAAGAAATCGACCGCTATAAGTCGGTAATAGGTAGCCAGTCCGAAAGTGCAGTGGCAAGAGGCTATGTAGAAACGCTGCTTTCCCTTCCGTGGGACTATGCAACCAAAGATAATTTAGATATTACCAGAGCAGAAAAAATCTTAAACCGTGACCATTACGGCTTGGAAAAAGTAAAGGAGCGTGTGCTGGAATTCCTGGCAGTCCGCGCCTTAAACGAAAAAGGCCAGGCGCCGATTATTTGCCTGGTGGGTCCTCCGGGAACCGGTAAAACATCCATCGCCAGAAGTGTGGCAACTGCTTTAAAGAAGGAGTATGTACGCATATGTCTTGGCGGTGTCAGAGACGAAGCAGAAATCCGCGGCCACAGAAGAACCTATGTGGGTGCTATGCCGGGCCGTTTAATTCAGGCATTAAAGTCCGCAAAGGTAAAAAATCCGTTGATGCTGCTTGACGAAATTGATAAGGTAAGCAGTGATTTCAAGGGCGACGTAGGCTCTGCGTTGTTAGAAGTGCTTGATCCGGAGCAGAACAAGCATTTTGCCGACCATTATGTGGAAATTCCGGTGGATTTATCCGAGGTACTGTTTATTTGTACCGCAAATTCTACCCAGACCATTCCAAAACCGCTTTTAGACCGTATGGAAATTATCGAGGTTCACAGCTATACCGAAAACGAAAAGTTCCATATTGCCAAGAATCATTTAATTTCAAAGCAGTTGGAAAAGCATGGGCTCACAAAGAAAGACCTGCAGATTTCCGCCGATGGACTTCGTGAAGTTATCAGCAGCTACACCAGAGAAGCAGGTGTGCGTAACTTAGAGCGTAAAATTGGTGAGCTGTGCCGTAAGACTGCCATGGAAGTGTTAAAGGCACGTCAGACCGGGGCAGAGTTTGAAACCATAAAAGTGACAAAGAAAAATGTTGCCGATTACCTCGGCAAGAAGAAATACCGCCAGAATAAGAAAAATGAAAGTCCGGAAGTTGGTATTGTCCGTGGTCTTGCCTGGACGGAAGTTGGCGGCGATACACTGCAAATTGAAGTAAACAGCATGCCGGGCAAGGGTGCACTGATTCTTACCGGTAAGCTTGGGGATGTTATGAAAGAGTCGGCGCAGATTGCCCTTAGTTTTGTGCGTTCCGTAGTAGAAGAACGGCAGGTGCCTGAAGAATTCTTTGAAACGCATGATTTTCATCTTCACGTACCGGAAGGTGCCGTACCAAAGGACGGACCATCTGCCGGTATTACCATGGCAACGGCCATTTATTCCGCAGTAACCGGTATCCCGGTAAGAGCAGATGTGGCTATGACAGGCGAAATTTCCCTGAGAGGAAAGGTGCTTCCAATCGGCGGATTAAAGGAAAAGCTTTTGGCGGCAAAACAGGCCGGCATGAAGCTGGTTTTAATTCCGCAGGAAAACGAACGTGATCTTCATGAAATTTCTGAAGAAATCACAGCCGGTATGGAAATTGTACCGGTGGCAAAAATGGAAGAAGTACTAAAACTGGCACTGACAAAACAAGGAGAATTGACATGAACGTAAATAATGTATCCCTGGAAACCGTATGCGGCATTACCAGTACCCTGCCGGAGAATACCCTGCCGGAATTTGCATTTGCGGGTAAGTCCAATGTGGGCAAATCTTCCCTGATAAATGCGTTAATTAACCGCAAATCCCTGGCGAGAACATCCGCACAGCCGGGTAAAACCCAAACCATCAACTTCTATAATGTGGAAGATGCGTTATATTTTGTGGATTTACCGGGTTACGGTTACGCAAAGGTATCCCAGGAAATTAAAGCAAAGTGGGGCAAAATGATTGAGCGTTATCTGCAGAAGTCCAAGCAGTTAAAGCTGGTATTTTTGCTGATTGATATCCGTCATGAGCCTTCCGCCAACGACAAAAACATGTATGAATGGATTGAGTATAATGGTTTCGAACCGGTGATTATTGCAACAAAGATGGACAAAATTAACCGCAGCCAGGTACAAAAGCATCTGAAAATGCTGCGTACCGGTCTTGGTCTTAAGAAGGAAACTATTCTGATTCCGTTTTCTTCCGAAACCAAGCAGGGAAAAGAAGAAGTGTGGAATATCATTGATTCTTACCTGACCGCAGGACAGGATGTGGAGGCAGAATAATATGAAGAAGTATCTGACAAAAGAAATGAGAAAACGCATTCTGTTAATGCTGGTGGGTGTATTCTTTATGGGCGTCGGCGTACAGTTTTTAAACCGTACCAATTTAGGCCCGGACCCGTTTTCTGCCATGAATTACGGATTTTCTGCCATGGCAGGCATCAGTTTCGGTACTTTCCAGATGCTGTTTAATGCGGCACTGTTTCTGCTGGTTCTTTGCATTGACCGTAAGCAGTTCGGTCTGGGAACCATTGGTAATATGGTAATTGTGGGGTATTCCGCAGACTTTACCGGCTGGGTGGTTGATAAGCTCGGCTTTATGCCGGCAGCAGAGGATATGTCCATCGGATTAAAAATCGGTGTTATGATTCCGACATTGATTCTGTTTTTGTTTGCCGCAGCCCTTTATATGAACTGCGGTCTCGGTACATCTCCGTATGATGCTTTGCCGGTACTGTTACACCGTGGCATAGAAAAAGCCACAAAGAAGCAGATTCCGTACAGATTCGTCAGAATGCTGTACGATGGCCTTGCTACCGTTGTGGCTCTTTTGGTAGGCGGCACCGTTGGTGTGGTTACCGTCTTAATGGTATTCACTTTAGGACCATGTGTGGACTTTGTGTCCGGCCTGGTAAAAAAGAGTGGAATTTTTGATACAAAATAATTATTTAGAGGTGCCTTGTGGGGCGGCTGCCAGTGTGGAAATCAGGTAACCGTACACATCGGCGCTGCATTCCTTCCAACGGCTGCAGATGATGTCTGCTTCGGCTGCGGAGGTAACAAGCAGGTTAATATGAACGAGTTCGCTGTCACGCTCTATTACACGGAGTTCCACAACGAACTCGTTTTTCTTTGCTTCGTAATAGTCGGCGGTGGTGGAAACCATTTCCCTGAGCTGATATTCTTTTTCGGAAAGATAGGCATCAATATCATCACGGATGGCTACCGAAATTCTGGTATAGAAAAAGGACAGGGTTTCCTTGCCGGATGCGGTGATGCGGTACAAAAAGGAATTGTGGGAATGTTCCACTTCTACGTAATTATCCTCAATTAGATCCTCCAGGGTCTGCTGGATAGTTATGTAATTGCAGTATTCTTTTTCCAGAATAAACCGGGTTAATTCCGTGTTGGTAATTGGAAAATCCATCCGGTCGAGGATGTAAAGAATAATCAGTTTATAAAGCATTAAGGATTCGGATTGCATAGTGGTGAGGTTCCTCCCTGAATAATATTTCGTTCTATCAGTTCTTTTCGAATGTCGTTTTGTACTCTTTTCTTATCGGTGCTCCAGGTGGGAGCAATGAGTAAGCTTCTCGGACCGTCGCCGGTGATACGGTAAATGACCATGTGGGACGGAATACGGGAAATCAGGTTTGCTAAAGTTTTGATATAGGCAGTGCGGTCCATGCAGGAAAAAGCATGTTTTTTGTTTAGTTCCTCATAATCCTCTGCCAGCCTGGTATCTTTTAATACATGTAATAACTGCAGCTTTATGCCGTGGACCGGCAGGGCACAGATGTAATCCACTGTGTTTTGCATGTCTTCCATTGTTTCGTACGGTAAGCCGAGGATGCAATGGACAATTACCGGAATGCCACGTTCATGCAGGGCGTGTACTGCATGTTCAAAAACGGAATTGTCATAGCAGCGGTTGATGTAAGAAACGGAAGCTTCTTTGGATGTCTGAAGCCCCAATTCCACATATACCGGTTTGATTTCTTTTAGCTCTGCCAGCAAATTCAGCACTTCTGCAGGAAGACAGTCCGGTCTGGTGCCGATAAACAGTGCTTCTATTTCCGGGTGCCGGATTGCTTCTGTAAATAAAGGACGAAGATACTCTATCGGTGCATAGGTAGAAGTAAAGGATTGGAAATATGCCAGATAACCAAAAGGGGCCCCGTTTTTTGGAAGTTTTTTGGCCACCTGGACTTTGGCCGCATCGATTTGGGTGGTTACTGAGGTGCTGCGTCCGGCAGCAAAGTCACCGGAACCTTTGGCACTGCAAAATACACAGCCGCCATAGCCTTTGGAACCATCCCTGTTGGGACAGGTGGTACCGGCATCCAGCGACAGACGGAACATTTTTTTCCCGAAGGTTTCTTTTAAATATTCATCTGCACTGTAAAAATGCGGTTTCATCCCAATTCTCCTCTCTCTAAAATAAGAGTCGTCCAATTTTTTATTTTACCACCGAAAAACTTTTTCGTCAATCAAACGAATTACTACTTTTCATTTTGAACATTATGGTGTATAATAAGTAAAAATCATAAGTGTTCTTATGTTTGTATTTTAAAATCACTTGAATTCCCCCCAAAAACAAAAGCTATAAGAAAAAGGAGAATATTATGACAGATTTTTCAGCAATGTCTCTGGCAGAGTTAAGAGAAGAGGCAAAAAAAATAGGTTTAAAAGGAATTTCCGCAATGAGAAAGCAGGAATTGGTGGAATGTTTATCTGTGCATAATCATACAGCACAGCAGTCAAAGGCAGAACCGGCTCCGCAGCCAAAGGAAGAGCCTGCGGTTGCAGAAGAACCAAAGGTACAGGAGGAACGTCCGGCGGCTCCGGCAGTAGAAGTACGTCGTCCGGCCCAGTATCAGGAGCGTGGACAGGCCGGTTTTAGTGCACAGCGTCGTCCGGCCGGAACCGGTGCAGGAGCTACATCCTATGTGCAACAGCCAAGAGCATCCTATAATGCACAGCAGAGTCAGTCCCGTCCGGCGCAAGCGGCACCGCAGGGAGATCCGGCGCAGGCACCAAAGGGTCCGTCTCCGCAGGATTTTGCCAATATGTCTATGAAGGAGTTGGAGGCGTACGACAGTGGTGAAACCAAAACCGGAATTCTTGAAATTATGCCGGAAGGCTTCGGATTTATCCGCTGCGACAATTATCTTCCGGGTGAAAATGACGTTTATGTGAGCACACCGCTTCTTCGTAAGTACGGCCTTCGTACCGGTGATATTGTTTCCGGTAATACTAAAATCCGTACCGCAACCGAAAAATTCAGCCCATTATTATATGTAAAATCCATTAATGGTTATCCGGTGGTGGAAACTCCTATGAGAAGACCGCGCTTTGAGCATCTTACCCCAATCTTTCCAAATGAGAGAATTCACCTGGAAACACCGGGGTGTCCGCTTGCTATGCGTATGGTAGATTTAATCTCCCCAATCGGTAAGGGTCAGAGAGGTATGATTGTATCCCAGCCAAAAACAGGTAAAACAACACTGCTTAAGCAGGTGGCAAAGGCAATCACCCGCAATCATAAAGATATGCATCTCATTATTTTATTAATCGATGAACGTCCGGAAGAAGTAACCGATATTAAGGAATCCATCGAAGGAGATAAGGTAGAAGTTATTTACTCCACCTTTGACGAACTCCCTGAAAACCATAAGAGAGTATCTGAAATGGTTATCGAGCGCGCAAAGCGTCTGGTAGAGCATAAAAAAGACGTAGTTATCCTGTTAGACAGTATTACCCGTTTGGCAAGAGCCTACAACTTAACGGTACAGGCCAGTGGCCGTACCTTGTCCGGTGGTCTCGATCCGGCAGCACTGCATATGCCAAAGAAGTTTTTCGGTGCAGCCCGTAACATGAGAGAGGGAGGCAGCCTTACCGTGCTTGCCACCGCTTTAGTAGACACCGGCAGCCGTATGGATGACGTAGTATTTGAAGAATTTAAGGGTACCGGTAACATGGAACTGGTGCTTAACAGAAACTTATCCGAGCGCCGCGTGTTCCCTGCCATCGACTTGCCAAAGTCCGGCACCAGAAGAGAAGACTTGCTGCTTTCTGCTAATGAGCTGGAGGCATCCACCATTATGCGCCGTGCGTTAAACGGGGTTAAATCGGAAGAGGCTACAGAAAACATTATTAAGCTGTTTACCCAGACCAGAAATAACGCTGATTTTATAGAATTGGTAAAAAAGACAAAAATTATAAATTAACCTATTGCATTTAAAAAAGTTTTATGATACAATGTAAAAGCTGTTTATTATGCGGTTAATAATCGTAATGTTTAAAATAAGAGGTGAAAAGAATGAAAGAAGCTATTCAGCCAAAGTACTATCAGGCAAAGGTAACATGTAACTGCGGTAATGAATTCGTAACAGGTTCCACTAAGAGCGAAATTCACGTAGAAATTTGTTCCAAGTGTCATCCTTTTTATACCGGTCAGCAGAAAGCTGCTGCTGCTCGTGGTGCTATTGAAAAGTTCAACCGTAAGTATGGTTTTACTCAGTAGTAGACAAGAATATAAGGTTAAAAATCAGGTTGAGCTAACAGTGTTTTGCTCAACCTGTTTTTAAATGTAGCCAAAACTTGGCTAAAAAACTAAAAGGAGGAAAAATATATGAAACCATCCGGAATAGGCGGACAGGCGGTTATCGAAGGCGTTATGATGAAAAACGGTAACAAGTATGCCGTAGCTGTCAGAAAACCTAATAATGAAATTGCTGTCGAAACAAATACTCTTACTGAAAGAAAAAATAAATTCTTAAGCCTGCCTATTGTTCGTGGCGTGGTGGCATTTGTTGATTCTCTTTCTCTCGGAATGAAATCCTTAACCTTTTCTGCATCTTTTTATGAAGAAGAGGAAGAGGAATCCAAATTCGAAAAGAAATTAAACGAAATGACCAAAGGTCATGCCGACGGAATTTTAAATGGATTTACCATGGTTCTGGCAGTTCTTCTGGCAATCGGTATTTTTGTAGTGGTTCCGATGTTGCTGGCAGGTTTTCTCGCAGCAAAAATTGAAAACACTGCGCTTCTTGCTTTGCTTGAAGGTGTATTCCGTCTGTTGATTTTTGTATTATATATTGTTTTAATTGCCCAAATGAAAGATATTAAGCGTCTGTTCATGTATCATGGTGCAGAGCATAAGTCTATCAACTGTATCGAAAACGGACTTCCGCTTACTGTACAAAATGTAAAAAAGCAGAGCAGAGAGCATAAGCGCTGCGGTACCAGCTTTTTATTAACAGTTATGGTAATCAGTATTATTTTCTTTATCTTCATCCGGGTGGAGAATACACTGCTCCGTTTTGTGGTACGCTTATTATTGATTCCTGTAATCGCAGGAATTTCTTATGAGTTTATCCGTTTGGCCGGTAGAAGCAACAGCAAGGTTATTGATGTTTTAAGCAGACCGGGTATGTGGATGCAGGGCTTAACAACCAGGGAACCTGACGAATCCATGATTGAAGTTGCCATGGCTTCCGTAGAAGCTGTGTTTGACTGGCAGGCATTTATTGAAAAGGACACCAAAAAGAAGTCTAAGAAGAATACAAAGAGTAATAAAAATACCAAGAAGACAGAACCGGTGAAAGAAGAAAAAGAGGAAGAAAAGCAGGTGGCTGCGGTAACTGCCGCTACAGAAGAAGTTGCTGCTTCCAAAGAAGAGCCAAAGGCTGAGGCTCCGGCACAGCCGTTAGAAATTGATATTGCCCAGTTATTTGATATTAAACTTTCCAGTGCAGCTCCTGCACCAAAGAAGGGCAAAGCACCAAAGAAAGACCCAATGCCGGCAGCAACCAAAGCAGTAGCAGCAAGCCTTTCCAAGGATGACGATGATGATGATATTTTAAAGGCTCTGGATATGTACTTTGAATTTAAGGGTCCAAAGTCTGTTATGGAAATTTCCGACGAAGAAACCGATGAGGATACAGAAGCATGATCTCCTGCAAAGAGGCGCTGAAGTGTGCTGTGGAGTTACTGGTAAATGCCGGAATTCCCGACGCAGAAGTGGACGCATGGTATTTATTTGAGCATGTTACCGGAATGAACCGGGCATCCTATTTTTTACACAAGGAAGATGCCATGGAAGAGGTACAGGAAAAAGAACTTAGTGACCTTGTACGGCAGCGTGCACAACGTATTCCCTTGCAATATATTACCGGAAGTCAGGAATTTATGGGATATTCCTTTCTGGTCAGTCCCGCAACCCTGATTCCAAGACAGGACACCGAGGTGCTGGCAGAAGAAGTAAGCCGGGTTGCAGAAGGTAAGAGTGTACTTGATTTATGTACCGGTACCGGATGCATTCTGCTCAGCCTGGCAAAAATGTGCCGGCTTACAAATGCGGTAGGTACAGATGTTTCTGCAGAGGCCATTGAAACTGCAAAGAATAATGCCGTCCGTTTAGAGGCAGCTGCTTCGTTTTATTGCGGCGATTTGTTTGATGCGGTACCAAAGGGCATGCGTTTTGATATTATAGTGTCCAATCCGCCGTATATTCCCACCGCAGTCATTGAAACACTCATGCCGGAGGTAAAAGAGCACGAGCCTATGAGTGCCTTGGATGGTGATGCAGACGGGTTAAAGTTTTATCGTGAAATTATTGAAAATGCAAATAAGTTCCTGACAGAGAAGGGACTGATATTTTTTGAAATCGGTTGTGAGCAGGGGGCAGATGTGTCTAAACTGCTTGCAGAAAACGGTTTTCAGAATATCCGTGTTATCAAGGACCTGGCAGGACTTGACCGTGTGGTTAGTGCCGCACGTGCTTAAATAGAGAGGTAAAAGAAATGTTTGATAAATTAGAGGATTTATTAAGACGATTTGAAGAAATCCAGAATGAATTAAGTGAGCCGACCGTTGTCAGTGACCAGAACCGTTTTCGTAAGCTGATGAAGGAACAAAACGACTTGGCTCCGATTGTAGAAGCTTATACCGAGTATAAGAAAGAAAAGCAGAACATCGAAGACAGTCTCATGATTTTGGAAGAAGAAAGCGACGAAGAAATGAGAGAACTGGCAAAGGAAGAGTTAAATGCCAGCAAGGAAAATGTAGAAAACTTAGAGCAGCAGTTAAAGATTTTACTGCTTCCAAAGGACCCTAACGATGATAAGAACGTTATCGTAGAACTTCGTGCGGGTACCGGCGGTGATGAAGCAACCTTGTTTACCGCAGAAATTTACCGTATGTATTGCAAATACGCAGAATCCCAGCGCTGGAAGACAGAGCTTATCTCTGTCAGCGAAAACGGCATCGGTGGCTTTAAAGAAGCAATCTTCATGATTAATGGTGCCGGTGCATACTCCAAGATGAAGTACGAGAGCGGTGCACACCGTGTTCAGCGAGTTCCTGTTACCGAGTCCCAGGGCCGTATTCAGACCTCTGCCATTACCGTAGCAATTATGCCGGAAGCAGAAGAAGTAGATATCGAAATCAATCCAAACGACTGCCGTATCGACGTATTCCGTTCCTCCGGTAACGGTGGACAGTGCGTTAATACCACCGACTCTGCAGTTCGTTTAACCCATATTCCAACCGGTATTGTAATTTCCTGTCAGGATGAAAAGTCCCAGTTAAAGAACCGTGACAAGGCCTTCAAGGTATTACGTTCCAAGTTATATGAGTTAGAGCTGGAAAAGGCACAGTCTGCAGAAGCTGCAGCAAGAAAGAGTCAGGTAGGTTCCGGTGACCGTTCCGAAAAAATCCGTACCTATAACTTCCCACAGGGCCGTGTAACCGACCACAGAATCAACCTTACCACATATAACCTGGATGCGGTAATGAACGGCGACCTGCAGAAGTTTGTAGACTCCTTAATCGCAGCCGACCAGGCAGCAAAGCTTGCTGCCATGGCAGAAGAAAACTAATCAGAACAAAACAAAGAGGGTATCCCTTAAGCATGTGCTTTTGGGAACCCTCTTTTTTATCTATACCGGAAAAATATTATGTTTATTATAAATATCCCGGTATTCACTCGGAGACAAACCGGTAACCTTGTGGAATGCGTTGGAGAAATTGTGTGCATCCGTAAAACCCAAACGGAACGCAATTTGGGATACCGGTTCGGTTGTTTCGCTAAGGTCCGCTTTTGCCCGGTCCATTTTAACCTGTAAAATGTATTGCTTTAAAGAAATGCCTGCCCGTTGCTTAAAAAAGGTGGTCAGGTATTTTTCGTTGTAGCCAAAGTAATTTGCCACCTGGGAAACCTTTAAATTATCAGCGACATGCCAGGAAACGTAATCGCAGATATCCCGGTAAAATTGTTCCTTGATGATTGTGTTGCCGTAGGTAGGATAAATCTGGCTCTGCAGGGCGACTTCAGCCAAAACAGCACTGCAAAGGTAACGGTTTAGTGTGACCTCACGGTAGCGGCGGTCGGAATCCTGCAGCTGCTTCATGAGGATGATGATACGGTCCGGAGATGTGAGCTTTCCCTGTTCCGGAATAAGCAGACTGCCGGGAACATAGGTTAAGGTTTCCTCGGCAGATAACAGCTCGTGATTATTTTGCTCGTTATTATACCCAAAATGCATCCAATAAAAGTTGCAGAAGGATTTTTTTGTGCCGTGCTGAAAATTATTAGGAGGCATAAGAAGGTATTCCCCCGGATTTACAACATATTCTTTTTTGTCTGTACCGATATATAGAACTCCGTCTGTTACGACGAACAGTTCGTAGTCCTGCAGGACACGGGTGAGGTGGGTCCAAGAATCCTCCGGAGCTACAAATTTACCGCACCAGTGATAGGTGAATTCTTTTTCTGCATTAAAACGGATATAGTCCATGGCAAATCCTCCTTTGTTGTAATTATACAACCTTTTTACACCGAATGCAATTCATAACAATAAGTAGTATACACAAGTGAACTAAAACGTTCATATTGTGCGACATTTTTCTTGCAATATAGCAGAAAAAGTAATATAATATGAGTTATACTGGACTAACTTGAAAATACAGAAGTGTTAGGAAAGAGGATTCTATGCAAAGTACAGATATCAATACAAAAATCTTTGAGATTATCAACAGTATTCCGGATGGACAATTCGTATTTATTAATAGTATGGAAGACGATGCTTCCCACTGGAGTAAAGAAGCCGTAGAATATTTGGGGCTTCCCGGAGAGAGTATTGACAGTACCAAAGCTATAATGCAGGACATGACGCATCCGGATGATAAGGAGCGTTTACAGCAGGAATTCGATGCGGTTTTTTCTAAGGAAAAGGAAGCATTTTACTTGAATTATCAAATCAGGAATGCGAAAGGGGAATATGTGCCTTGTACCTGCAAGGGAAAAATGATTTTTGGTGAGAGCGGGAAAGCTCTTGTTTTTACGGGCTCCTTAACGGTACACAAGGGAGAAGAAGAACATGATGCGGTTACGGATCTGCCAAGGTTTCAGAGTTTCTTATCCCACATCAGCCGGGCAAAGAAAAACAATAAAGAGTGCCTGCTGATGGCATTGGAACTGAAGCGATTTAACAGTATTAATGCTTTGTACGGATATAATTTCGGTAATAAAACGTTGTACGAGACGGCCAAAATAATCAGCACTATTGTTGGAATGAGCGGGAAGGTATACCGGCTGGACGGTACGGTTTTCGGTATCGTATTTCATGCGTCACGTTTGGCGGATTTAAAAGCAATGTATGCCAAAATCAGAGATACTTTGGCTAACTTTTCTTTGGATGGCTCAGCCATTAATATTGAAATATGTAGTGGCGCATTATATACCAAGAACTATGAAGTAAGTTCACAGACGGTGTATTCCTATTTGTTGTCTGCGTTGGAAAAGGCAAAAGATGAGGAAAATTATGAACTGGTGGTATTTGATGACGAATCCCAGGAAAACAATTATAAGATGTTGGAGTTGCTGGATGCCATCAAGTCCGGTATCAGAAACAGCTGTGAAGGATTTTATTTGTGTTACCAACCGTTTGTGTCCACGGTAACCGGAAAAATAATCGGTGCGGAAGCTTTGCTCCGATGGAGAAGTCCGGTGTTTGGAGAAGTTTCCCCGGGGCGTTTTGTGCCGCATTTGGAATCTCATCCGTGTTTTTACGATTTGAGTATTTGGGTACTTCGTCGTGCCATGGAAGATGCGAAAGAGATTATCAAAGATTATCCGGGCTTTTTCATTAATGTAAATATGTCCTACAGCCAGCTGGAACGGCCGGAATTTACCGGGGAAGTTATCAGTCTTTTGGAAGAACTGCATTTTCCGGCAAAGAATCTGCAGCTGGAATTGACGGAGCGCTGTAGAAATCTTGATATGAATTTCTTAAAAGAACAGTTGACCTTTTTTAGGAATCACGGCATCAAAATTGCTCTTGACGACTACGGTACCGGTAATTCCACCATCAATTTATTGTGTGATTTACCGATTACTTGTGTAAAGATTGACCAGACTTTTATTTTGAATATTTTAAACAAAGGCAGCAACCGTGTAGTGGTTGACTCCACCGTGCAGTGTGCAAAACGTCTTGGTTTAACGGTATGTCTGGAAGGGGTGGAAACCCAGGAAATCAAAGATTTTATCGGAAAATATTCTGCAAATTACCATCAGGGGTATTTTTATTCCAGACCGGTGGAATTTGACCGGTTTAAAGAATTTGTCAAAGAAACCTGGCCGGTCAGCGGTGTCAGCCTGATTAAAGGAAATCCAAAGGATAATTTTGGTGTAGACGGCATTCTGTCCATGATTCCGGGCGGATTCCTCATTTACGCAAATAATGAAACAGAAAAAATACTCAGTGTAAACGAAATGCTGTTGGATATTTATGAGTGCAGCTCCCTGGAAGAATTTTTGGACCTGACCGGAGGCTCTTTTGCCGGCATGGTACATCCGGAAGATTATCAGGAAGTCAGCAGAACGATTGTCCAGCAGATTAATGAAAGTAATGCAAACCTGGATTTTGTAAAATACCGGATTGTTACGAAAAAGGGCAATATAAAAAATGTCCGCGACTATGGACATCTGGTACATACAGACAGTGACGCTGATTTGTATTATGTATTTATTGTAGAAGAACATAATTGATTAAAATAGGAACTTTGCTTGCACTTTTTTATGGTGAGGTGCAGCAACGTTCTTATTTTTTTGAGCACATGAATTAAGGCGGAAGTTTTGGAGAGAATAATTGAGGGGAGTTTGTTAGAAAAGGAGAATCAAAGTCATGGGAAAAGATAATACAAAACCGATGGATGCCATTTTGCAGGAAAAAAAGAGGGAAATGCAGTTGGACAAAGCATTTGAACTTAGTAACTCCGCTTCCTTCACCGATTGTACCGGTTCCGTTCCGGTGGCGGCAGTTACAGCGGAGCAGTGGGAAAATTATGACGAATCTTATCATTTCCGACCGAAAACCGTGACGGAAGAAAAAAAGAAATAATTACGGAAGGAAGGGAAAAGGGGCATCTTTTGTTGCGGGATGCCCCTTTTTGTGGTAAGATAACTGTGCATGTTGGAAAAGAGGCAAATAAAATGAGAAACTTTTTACATATAAAAATGACAACAACAAGAATCATTGTACTTGGTTTCCTGATAGGTATCCTGTTGGGGACCATTCTTTTGAGCCTTCCTATAGCATCAAAACCGGGACAAGAAGTGTCATTTACAGATGCCATGTTTATGGCCACGTCTTCTCTCTGTGTAACAGGACTTACTACCATGGTCACAGTGGAGCAGTGGAGTTACTTTGGACAGGCGGTTATTCTTGTGTTAATGCAGTTTGGTGGTCTTGGCGTTATTACCTTTACTACAACAGTACTTTTGTTGATGGGGCGCCATATCGGCTTGAGAGAACGGATGGTAATTCAGGATTCCTACAATTTGGATTCCATTGCCGGGGTGGTGCGTCTGACCAGGCGGATTCTTTTAGGAACCTTGGTGGTGGAAGCATTCGGATGCGTGCTGTATGCCTGTGTTTTTGTGCCGGAGTATGGTTTCTTTGAAGGAATGTGGAAAGCAATGTTCCATTCTGTTTCCGCTTTTTGTAACGCCGGGCTTGATATTGTGGGAGATAGCAGCTTTATTGTATATCAAACCAATCTGATGATTAACATAACAACAATGTTGCTGGTTGTGCTTGGTGGTCTCGGATTTACTGTATGGTGGGATGTGCTGAAGGTGACCGGGCGTGCACGGCGCGGTGAAATCCTGTGGAAAGATTTTTTTCAAAAGCTTTCGCTGCATAGCAAGCTAGTACTTACTACATCTGCAATTTTAATTTTCGGTGGAGCCCTGTTAATACTGGTTTTCGAATATAATAATCCGGATACGATAGGCGGATTATCTTTTGGAAATAAAGTGTTATCTGCCTTTTTTGAGTCGATAACACTTCGTTCCGCCGGATTTAAAACCTTTCCTCAGGAGCATTTGACCGATGCTTCTATGGTAGTATCATTGATTTATATGTTTATTGGCGGTTCGCCTATGGGTACTGCAGGCGGTGTAAAAACGATTACCATTGTCTTGTTGATTTTATCTATGCTGTCAGCGGTAAGAGGTATTGATGAGGTTCAGGCATTTCGTAGAAAAATATCCGACAACTATGTGCGGCGTGCGGTTGCGGTGGTAGTAATATTCTTTTTGGTATTGATGGCATTTACCATAGTGCTTTCTGCCACGGAAGAAGCGGGATTTGTGGATGTGTTGTTCGAATCAGTGGCTGCAGCAACTACGGCAGGTATCAGCAGGGGAATCACCAAAGATTTATCAATGGTTGGGAAATGGGTTGTAATGCTTGCTATGTATTTGGGACGTCTGGGACCGATTACAATGGCACTGGCATTTAACGCAAAATCATACGAAGGTAAAAAATCCTATGCCGAGGGCAAGGTTATCATTGGATAAAGAGGAAGAAAAAATGGCAAAAAAAGCAGTAAGTAAGAGAAAAGAATTTGTGGTGTTTGGTATCGGTAAATTTGGACTGAGTGTAGCCAGGGCATTGGCTGATAATGGGTGTCAGGTAATGGCAGTGGATTCCGAACCGGATAGAATAGCGGAAATTGCGGATGATGTTACCTCTGCGGTATGTGCCGATGTAACAGATGCAGAAGCAGTTCATTCCCTTGGAATAAAAAATTTTGATGGTGCGATTATAGCCATTGGTGAAAATTTGGAGGCCAGTGTACTGGCAACCATTTTGTCTAAGGAAATGGGAATTCCTTATGTGCTTGCCAAGGCACAAACGGAGCTGCAGGCAAAGGTGTTAAAAAAAGTCGGAGCGGATAAAATCATTTTTCCTGAAAAAGAAACAGGAATCCGCATTGCCCACAATTTGGTGGGTGGAAACTTTTTTGATGCCGTTGAACTTTCCAATAAATATAGTATGATGAATTTTGACATTCCGCAGGATTGGGTGGGAAAAAGCTTAAGAGAATTAAATCTGCGAGTGGCAAAAAAAGTTAATGTTGTCGGCATTAAGCGGAAGGGTGACTTTGAAATCACACCGGATGCGGATGCACCGTTACTGGAAGATGATATACTTGTAGTAATCGGTAGTAATCATGCATTAAATAAGCTGGCAGGAGGTCCGGAGGCATAAGATGATTACCAGTACTTCCAATGTGCAGATAAAGGAAATTACTGCACTGTTAAAAAAGAGCAAAGAACGGAAAGAAAAGAAAGCCTTTGTTATCGAAGGCAGAAAAATGTTTGAAGAAATCTGTCAGGATAAGTCCAGGGTTGTCAAGGCATATTTTTCCGAAAGCTATGTAAAGGAGCAGTATGCAGGAAAGGAACTGCCGGCAGTGCCTTATGAGATTGTGGCGGATTCTGTGTTTGACGCTATGGCAGAAACGGTTACTCCGCAAGGTGTACTTGCCATTGTAAAAATGCCGGAATACTCCTTAGAGAATATGATTGCAGATGCCGGAACGTTAGTATTGTTAGAAAACCTGCGGGATCCGGGAAACCTTGGTACCATTATCCGTACGGCGGAAGCGGCCGGAGTGTCCGGAGTGATTTTAAGTAAGGAGTCGGTGGATATTTATAATCCAAAGGTAATCCGTTCTACCATGGGTGCGGTATACCGGGTACCATTTCTTTATGTTGAGGATTTTATGGCATTGTTACAAAATCTCCGGCAGCAGGAGGTGCGTTTACTGGCAGCTCATTTAAAGGGAAAGAAAACCTTTGACAAGGCAGATTATTCCGGCAAGGTAGGTATCCTGATCGGAAATGAGGCTAACGGTCTTTCGGAGGAGGCTTCCGAACTGGCAAATGAGAAGGTGATAATTCCAATGGCAGGCAGCGTGGAGTCTTTAAATGCGGCAATTGCTGCAGCGCTTTTGATGTATGAGGCTTTTAGAAATCAAAAATTATCATAAAAGTACGAGAACGATAGGATTTTGTCGAATTCTGTCGTTCTCTTTTTTATTTTTAGTCCACATTTCGACAAAATATGACACGGGAATAGGTGTATGATGCGAATTGGAAATAAAAGTAAATTAAATCCAATAGGAGGAAAATATGGGACAGGCAATATACTATACTACAATAACGGTGTGTGCATTCGGATGTGTATCAAGAATTTTATTGACGGGATATTACCGCATTCTTCTTCGGGCATTAAAGTGCATGAAAACAACAAAAAATAAGTGGATGCAGAAAATGAAGGAGCAGTTTATTCTGCGATATCAGGCAATGTTGGGGGTTCAAAATGTAGAAAGCTTTGTAGATAAGTTTTTTTTGGAACGGAGAATTCTCGGTATTCCGGTAACGGCATGGACCGGTTTACATATTCAGCTGGTAAGTGTATGTTTATTGTTGGGTGCCCTGGATGCCATGTACGGCTGTGTAAAAGGTTTACCAACCGAAAGTGTGCTGACTGCAATGTTTCAGGGAATTTGGACCAGTGCTCTTTTACTGGTAGTAGATGGTTTTTGCATGGTTCCCGGTAAGGTAGATGCACTGAAATGCGGCATGCGGGACTACCTGGAAAATTATCTTCAGGTCCGCCTGGAGCATGAATATCATGTATGGGGGAAGGATAGGGAAGAACTTCGTCAAACCAAGGCGGTTTTGGAAGCGCAGATGCAGGTGATTGACAGTAAAGCATATCAGCAGCAGAAAAAAGAAATCCGCAAGCAGGAGAAGGAGCAGGAAAAACTTCGGAAGGAAGCCCGCAGACAACAGAAAATCGCAGTGGCAAAGCGTCGCCCTGAGGTGGAACGGAAGGTGCGTCAGGATGTGCTTAGATTAAAGCAGGAAGTGGAAATGCGCAGAAAAATGGAAGAGGCAGAACGCAGTACCAGCCGTCAGGTGGAAGAGATATTACAGGGTTTGTTATAAGTTCTTATGGTAAAAAGCAAGTAATGGGAGAATTTCAATAAAAATTCACAATAATTCCATGGATTTTCCGAAAATGTGTGGTATAATGATGTTTGTTAATGAACAAAATGACACATGGAGAAGAAAATGGCTATTGAGGTTTTTAACCGGTATGAAAAAAAATACCGGATAAGAGATGATACATATCACAAACTCCGGGAGCGGCTGTCAGAGTACATGGAGGCAGACGAGCACAGCAGGGACGGTGATTTTTATACCATCTGCAATATTTATTATGATACTCCGGATAACTATTTAATCCGTAAGTCTATCGATGGAAGTGTATATAAAGAAAAACTCCGTCTTCGCAGCTACGGTGTTAAGGCGCCGGACGAAAAGGTATTTCTTGAAATCAAAAAGAAGTACAAACGTCTGGTAAACAAGCGTCGCACCAAACTTCAGCTGGCAGAAGCATATCAGTATCTGCAAAGTAAGGAGCGGCCGGAACTAAAACAGTACATGAACCATCAGGTGTTAAATGAAATCGATTACATGATTCACCGCATGGATTTATCACCAAAGGTCTTTTTATCCTATGACCGTTGTGCGATGTTTGGTAAAGATAATAAAGACTTCCGCGTAACCTTCGACAGAAATATTACCACCAGAAGATATGACCTTGGTCTGCATTACGGCATTTATGGTGATAAGCTTTTGGAAGAAGATGAATGGATTATGGAAGTTAAAATTGAAAAGGCCATGCCTCTTTGGATGACGCAGATTTTATCGGAGTTTCAGATTTATCCGGCGTCCTTTTCCAAATACGGAACGGAGTATAAAAAGTTCGTGGCAAACGGCTGTAAAATTGATTACAAAGGAGATAAAAAATAATGATAGAGCAGATTTTTGGAGTAACAGCAGATACTACAATGGATGTAGGTAATACCATCACCTGTATGCTGGTGGCAGCAGTGTTCGGCCTGGTTATCGGTGGTGTATATTTTGCAATTTGTAAAAGAGAACAGAGAAGCTTAAGCTTTTTCCTGAGTCTGGTAATGATTCCTGCCGTAGTGGCGGTGGTTATTTCCCTTATCGGAAGCAACGTGGCAAGAGCGTTCTCCATTGCCGGTGTTTTTGCACTGGTACGTTACCGTAGTATTCCGGGTGACGGTAAGGATATTGCCTTTGTATTCATGGCAATGGCATCCGGTCTGGCATGCGGTCTTGGTTATCTGAGTCTTGGCCTTGCGGTAGTGGTTGTGCTTTCCGTGGTAGTTGTTTTAGTAAATTATCTTGGCAGATTCCTTGTAAAGAGCGAATGCAGACAGCTTCGCATTCTTATTCCGGAGGATATGGATTATCAGGGTGTATTTGATGATTTAATGAGTACATACACAACCAAAGCTTCCCTGGAGCGTATCAAAACAACAAATATGGGTACTTTATATGAATTAACTTATATCGTTTACTTAAAGAAGGACATTAACGAGAAGAAGTTTATGGATGAAATCCGTACCAGAAACGGTAATCTTACTATCATCATGAGTAAACAGATAAAAGAACAGGTATTGTAAAAAAATCAGAAGGGAGAGCATAAAAAGGCTTTCCCTTCTTTTCGTTTTGTGCTATGATTAGTAACAAATTTATCAGATTCGGGAGGAATACTTATGAAATTTACAAAGATGCAGGGATGCGGAAATGATTATGTATAT
>JAZNXI010000195.1:0-2731 GCA_045593825.1 Lachnospiraceae bacterium | reverse complement strand
GATATTGTCGGTGTGGGCAGAAGCCAGGACTGGAACAGCCACAATATCGAGCACGAATTATCCGGCTTATACGATTGTGCCCATGGCGCAGGTCTTGCGGTAATTATGCCGGCCTGGATGGAATTTGTGTACAAGCATGATGTGAACCGCTTTGTGCAGATGGCAACCAGAGTGTTTGGCTGTGAGTTAGATGAAGCAAATCCGGAAAATACCGCAAAAGCAGGTATTAAAGCATTCCGTCAGTTCCTTCATAACATTGGCATGCCAATCAATTTTGCGGAGCTTGGGGCAAAGGAAGAGGATATTCCGGTGCTGGTTGAAAAGCACGGCATTGGTGACGGTTTAACCTGGGGCTTTGTAAGACTTTCCGCAAAGGATATTGCAGAGATTTACACGATTGCAGCTAAGGCAACATTAGAATAGGCAAAAGCCGTTGAAATTTGGAGGAAAAGGGTATGAAGATTTTACTTATCGGCGGTACAGGAACCATCAGTTCCGCCATTACAAGACAGCTGGCAGAAACAGAACATGAAGTATATTTGTTAAACCGCGGCAATAATAACAAGCATCTGCCGCTCGGTATTAAGCAGATTGTGGCAGACATCAATAATGAGGAAGAAGCAAAGGCAGTGCTCGACGGCATGACCTTTGACGCAGTTTGTGATTTTATCGGTTTTGTTCCGGCCCAGTTAGAGCGTGATTATCGTCTGTTTGCAGGAAAAACAAAGCAGTTCTTATTTATCAGCTCCGCATCTGCCTATCATAAGCCTGTGCGCGACTACCGCATTACCGAGGCAACCACTTTGGCAAATCCTTATTGGGAATATTCCAGAAACAAGATTGCCTGCGAAGAATTTTTACTCAAAATGTACCGCGAAAACGGCTTCCCGGTAACCATCATCCGTCCAAGCCACACCTATTGTGAAAAGTCGGTGCCTCTCGGAGTACACGGCGACAAGGGCAGCTGGCAGGTATTAAAGAGAATGCTGGACGGCAAGCCGGTTATTCTCCACGGAGACGGAACTTCTCTTTGGACCATTACCTGGAATGAGGATTTTGCAAAGGCATTTATCGGATTACTTGGCAACCCGCATGCTATCGGAGAAGCCTTCCAGATTACCTCAGATGAATCCGTTACCTGGAACCAGATTTATCAGTGCATTGCAGATGCTTTGGGCGTAGAGTTCAAACCTTATTATGTGGCTTCCGATTTGCTGGACGCTCTGGGACATTATGATTTTAAGGGTGGTCTTATCGGAGATAAGGCAAACAGTGTGGTATTTGACAACACTAAAGTAAAGAATGCGGTACCGGGATTTGTATGCACCACCCGTGCAGAAGAGGGCATCCGCAAAACCGTAGAATATATGCTTTCCCATTCGGAAACCCAGGAAGAAGACCCTGAATTTGATGCATGGTGCGACAAAGTAATTGCTAAATTAGAAAAGCTGAAGGAGGAATTTTAAGATGGTAGATGTAAAGGGCCGTTGGGCGTTTATTACCGGTGCCAGCAGAGGTATCGGATATCTTACTGCGCTGTTTATGGCAGAAAAGGGATGTAATCTGATTCTGCACGGCAGAACAAAAGAACATTGCGAAAAGGTGCTGGAAGAGGTAAAGGCATTCGGTGTAGAAGCCTATGCCGTTGGCGCGGAGCTTTCCGACTTAGATGCAGTAGAAAAAATGCTTCAGGAAATCGATGCACTTAATGTGAGAGTGGATATTGTATTAAATAACGCCGGTCTGCAGATTGCTTACCGCAACGAATATTTTAAGACACCGGTATCCGACTATACCGAAAGCTTCAAAATCAATACCATTGCACCTGCCATGATTTGTTATCACTTTATGCCAAAAATGAAGGAATACGGATTCGGACGTATTTTAAACACCACCAGCGGCATTAAATTAGACCCGCAGCAGGCAGGTTACTCCGCAAGTAAGGCAGCACTTGATAAAATCACCATCGACCTGGGCCATACCGTAGAAGGCACCGATGTTATGATTAATTTAACCGATCCGGGCTGGTGCAGAACCGACCTTGGCGGTCCTCATGCCCCAAACGCTCCGGAAAGTGCAATTCCGGGTATTGTGGTGGGCGTTTTTGTGGATGATAAGAAGTCCGGCAGAAACTTAGGCGCCCAGCATTTTGCAGGCATGACACTGGAGGATGCGGTAAAGAAGGCAGAAACCGAGTTTGAAAGCTTATACTAATGCTAATCATAGAAAGAGAGTCCTAAGTGAAAGGGTCTGCAGATTTGCAGACCCTTTTGCTTGTTAAATAAAAGACTTGTCGAAAAAAGGAAATAAATACTTGTAATATTTTCAAACAGAAATTATAATAGAATTCGGGTGAGTTTGCCCGGATAAAAATAAGGAGGGGTTACAAAATGGAACAGCAAGAACCAATTCGCGACGCGAGAAAACTGGGAATTCCAAAAATGTTAATTCTCGGCTTGCAGCACATGTTCGCCATGTTTGGCGCAACAATTTTAGTACCAATTCTGGTAAACGGATACTTTAACGGGGAAGGACTTTCGATTCAGGTCACATTAATTTGTGCAGGTTTGGGAACTTTATTTTTCCACCTTTGTGCAAAGCTTAAGGTGCCTGCATTTTTAGGTTCTTCTTTTGCATTCTTAGGCGGTTTCTCCACAGTGGCAAATTTAAATACCGGTAAGTTTGCCAACATGACTATGGGTGAAAAACTCCCATATGCCTGTGGTGGTAT
>JAZNXI010000194.1:0-21779 GCA_045593825.1 Lachnospiraceae bacterium | reverse complement strand
CACCTGCTAATAAAGTGAAATTTGTCATGTGATACCTCCGTCCTAGATTGTGCCGTGTTTCTTAGCCGGCTGTGCATCTCTCTTGGAATATAACATACCAAATGCATAGGAAAGGTGCTGTCTTAAGCTGTCTGCGGAAACAATAGCATCCACATAGCCGCGCTTAGCAGCTGCTTCTGCGCTACCCTGTAAGGATGCATATGCATCTGCTACTGCCTTTCTGTCGTCTGCAGTCTTTTCAGGAGCGATAATCTGGGCAGCAAGTGCTGCATCCATCATACCAATCTTAGCGCCTTCTACTGCAAATACCATATCAGCACCGATGTGCTTGGAGTTCATAACAATATATGTACTGCCGTATGCCATACCGGAAACTACGTTTACCTTAGCTACGGTTGCATTTGCAAATGCTGCAGTAAGCTTTGCTGCTGCAACTGCAATGCTCTTTTCTTCACATACGGTTGCCTTGTAGCCGTTTACATTAGTAAAGGATACTACAGGAATACCGAATGCATCACAGAACTTAACAAATGCCGCTGCCTTTTCACAGCCTGCTGTTGTTAAGGAAGCATCGAACTTTTCTGTAGCCTTGCCGTTTTCGTCTAACACAGCGGTTCTGTTAGCAACCGCACCAACAGTCATGCCGTCTAACTTAATAAAACCGGTTACCATCTCCTTAGCGTAAGCTGCCTTAACTTCAAAGAAGAAGTTTTCGTCAGATAAATCAGCAAGTGCCTGTGCAGGATCTGCACTTAAAGCATCAAAGGAAACCGCACGGTTTAAACTGTCTACACAGTCAACTACTGCTTCAGCTTCATTGTTTGCAGGTAAAATGGAGATTAAAGTGCGGATGCTTGCAAGCACTTCTGCTTCATCTTCCTTTACAACATCTACTGCGCCGCAAGCTGCCTGATATTCAGCTGCTGCAGTGTCACACTTTGCAGTGTAATTACCCTCTAAAGCGTTAGGGGAATTTACAAATAACTTTGCATTGGACTTTGGCATAAATGTGAAATCGGATAATGCTGCAGAAATTGCAGAACCGCCGCCACATGTACCAAAAACAGCTGTTACCTGAGGAACCACGCCGGATGCCATGGTCTGCTTAAAGTAAACTTCACCAAAACCTGCCAGTGCATCTGTTGCTTCCTGTAAACGGATACCTGCACAATCTACCAGTCCGATAACAGGAGCACCTGTCTTTAAAGCAAGATCATATAATCTTACAATTTTCTTGGCGTGCATTTCGCCGATAGTACCATGAAGTACCTTTGCATCCTGGCTGTAAACATAAACCAGGCTTCCGTCAATCAGTCCATAGCCGGTAATTACACCGTCAGATGGAGCATCGCTTTTTGGCAGGTCAAAGTCGGTATTTCTCTTTGTAACCAATGCGCCGATTTCAACAAAACTGTTGTTATCAAGCAATGCGGTAATTCTGTCTTTAGCAGACATTTGAGTTGAATTTCCCATTTCTTAGCCTCCATATTTTTTATATTTAGCACCTTCGTGTCTGTAAACGCTTTCACGAAGTCCAATTTTCTGCCAATATAATTATATCCGAATAATACCATAATTGCAATAGTAAAAAGCCACAAATTCCCCGCAATCTTTGCTACATTTTCACCAAAAAAACAAAAGGTTCCGCACCACCATATATGCTGCAGAACCTCTTGTGGATAATCAATATTTTGTTAACAAAGCATTATCTACTGCACATCCAGTACGGTAGACGCATATTCGATGGAAGTGATTTCATCACCCTCCAGAATAAACTTAAGCTTCATACCATCTTTTTCATAAACAAGCATACCGAATTCTTCTTTAAATCCTTCGCCGTATGCTTTAATCATATCTGCCTTTGTTTCAAACAAACATACACCTTCCGGTGTTTCAATTAAGTCATCACAGAAAAAGACGGTGGAAATATAATCCTTGCCATCCTGCTCATAGGTGTCAATTTCAAAGCTGCCGTAGCTATAGGTTTTGTCTAAACCTTCAAAAGCACAGCTTGGTGCTTCAAAATAGGAATCTGCTTCACCAAGTGCAGCAATAATTGGTGCAGCTTCCATATCCATACCAATCTTTACTCCGTTATACTCAAATACATAACCCTTTGGCTCTGTTACTTTATTTGTATCTGCCTTATTATTGTCATTTTCAGAACCCTGATTTTCCTGATTGTTTTGGCTTTCTACAGGTGTAGGCTGATTGTTATTGCCGGTATCATCTGTCTTTTCTTTACCACAACCGGTAACAACCAGTGCTAACATAAGTACCAATACTAATTTTTTCATTTAATTTTCTCCTCCATTCTGCTTTTCCTGCCACGCTTTGGTCTGTCGGTCTATTTCTGCATAATAGGCAGTGAGTTCTTTCTCCCACGCCGCTTCTAAGGCTTCTTCTCCTCTTCTGCTGGCAAGACCTGCTTCTTTACTTAAAAATTCACCCAACCACTTGGTTGTTTTCTCCGCACCGGATAAATTCAAATGCAAACCACCATCATAAGTGTCTGTTGTAAAATCAAGACCACATTCATCCACAAGTTCTAAGAAGTTAATGTAAATCAAATCATTTGCAGCAGCATATTCTTCCATCTGAACCTCCCACTGGTCATACCAATATGGATACAGGCTCGGTGCCTTGACTAAAATGAGCTGTACGCCCTTTTCTTTACAAAGAGCCGTCATTTTATCCAGATATTCATATGCGGTTTCACCAAAGGAATAATCCGCCAATGGTCTTCCCTTTGGAACATTTTCCGCCGGTTTTACATCCACTCTCATATAATAACCGTTATAGGTTACTTTATCCCTATGAAAGAAATACTTGAAATCATCTCTTTCCAGCTCGGTAATTCTGGTATGATACCGAAGAACCGGAAACACATAATCCAAAAATTTTTCATCCTTCATCATGGATGCCTTTATAGAATTCACCTTAGATGCAGACCACTTCATACCATCCAGCGTCATACGGTTATATGCCTCGTTCTGAGGTACATTGTACTTCATGGACAAAATATTAAAAATGATTACATCCGGAGTCTCATATTTTAAAGTTTCTTCCATCAAATAATAGGACTGCCAGATTAACTGCTGGGCGCTGCCCCTGATATAACTGTTAATACCATACTCCTCCCATAAAAGAGCCGGAGTAAAATTTTCATATACTTCACAGTCACCGATAAATACTACATCATGGTCGTGTTCCTCGTCATAATATTCTGCAATCATGGCACCTTCTACAATGCCGGTCATATACTTTGGCATTAAAAGACGCTGCAGCAGATACAAGGAAACAAGAATAATCACAACAACCAAACAGATAGTCAGCACATAACGGCTTCTGCTTACTTTCTTTTCTTCCACCTGATTAAGCTTCCTTTCTGTTAAAACTGGTTATATATAAACTGGCTGACATCATACCCGACACCATATGCTCCAAACAAAAGTACAATAAGGAACAAACCATACCATACGGCAAAACGCACCGGCAATGCTTTTCTTCTGATTTTTTCACGGACAGAACCGCTTCGTTGTACCAGACTGACTGTAATTAAAAGAAGCATGCCCAGGAACAGAATTACATAATCCTTCACATCCAGACCAAGTTCTAACAACTGTCCGTTCCATAAAACATTCCAGTTCCAGGTAGTAAAGATAGAACCAAACATTTTAAAGGTAAGAGGTACATCACGGTAGCAGTCAAACATACGCAGACTGCTCATCAGCAAAATAGTTCTTACAACCCGGAATACTTTAAACCAGAATGCTCCGTCAGCTTTAGGAAAGGCTTTATGAAACCTTCGGTACAATGGCTCTAATTCCTGGGAAATCATAATAACTACAAAGTTACCAAGACCCCAAACAATAAAGTTCCAGCTGGCCCCGTGCCAAATACCGGTAGTAAACCAAACAACAAAGGAAGAAAGATATACCGGCATTCTCTTACCAATAACCTCTCCGAAATGCTTTCTTGTAAAACGTGAAAACTTGAGCATCGGCTGGCAAACGGATATCGGATAAAAGATATAATCGGTGAACCAGCTTCCCATGGTAATATGCCAACGGTTCCAATATTCCTTAATGTTTTTAGAGAAATACGGACGATGGAAGTTTTCTGTTACACGGATTCCCAATGTTTCTGCTATACCGATTGTGATATCGATACCACCGGTAAAGTCCGCATACAGTTCCAATGCATAAAACAGCATGCCTGCAAATGCATAGGCACCGTAATATTCTTCCGGACTCTGAATCAATGTATTTACAGCAACAAGCATACGGTCTGCAATTACCATCTTCTTAAAGTAACCCCAAAGGATTCTCTGAAGACCGGAAGCTACCGTTGTTGCATCATACTTATGTTCTTCATACAAGGACTGTGCCAAATGGTCAAACCGGCTGATTGGACCCTGAACCAGTTGTGGAAAGAAAGAAACAAATAATGCAAAACGGAAAAAATTCTTTTCTGCTTTGTACTTACCACGATATACATCAATCAGGTAACCCATAGACTGGAAGGTATAAAAAGATATACCCATTGGCAATACAAAATCAATAAATTCCAGCCGCGCACTGCTTCCAAAAGTAGTAAGCACGGAATTTACATTGGAAATTGCGAAATTTGTATATTTTAAAACTGCCAAAATGCCAATATTTATAAACAGACAAAGCAGAAGCAATCTCCACTGCTTCTTCTTCTCTTTTGCCTTATATTCTTTTCTTTCTTCTCTGGAAAGCTCCTTCTTATGCTCCTTTATATATGCATCTACAACAGCCTGCAAGGAAGTAATTTTTCTTGCAATAAAGTAGGTGGAAACCGTTGTTACAAAAATATATGGCAGATAGGACGCGCCGGCAAGAAAATAAAACACATAACTTGCAAGTAACAACAACATCCACTGCCATTTTTTTGGTACTACATAATAAAGGACACAGGTAACCAGCACGAAAAATAAAAATTCATACGATGTAAATAACATACCTTGTCCGTCCTATTCTTACTCTTCCATCAAACGCTCTACTAAAGTCCAAATAGCCTCTGCGGAATTAAAATTTTCAGGTGTAATTTCTTCTGCAGAAATTGCAATATCAAAATTATCATTAATTTCAGCGATTAAAGATACAATATCAAAGGAATCTAAAATCTTGCTGTCAACTAAATTGTCCGCTGTTTCAAAGTCAATGTCAGGATGAAGACCGGATAAAATTTCGATAATCTCGTTCATAATATGTTCTCCTTAAAAATCATGTTTAGTTTAGAGAGTATACTCTAAACTAAACATATTGTAGACTAAATCTTCCAATTCGTCAAATGATTAATGCTCCTTTTTATACTTTTCCTTTAAAAAGACACGATTAATCTTTCCGTTTGGAGTAAGAGGCATCTCGTCCAGTTTTTCTACATAATTAGGAATCATGTAACGAGGAAGCTTTTCTCTTAAAATCTTGGTAAGCTCGCCGGTTTCCATATCGCCAACATAGTAGAGAACTATTTTACCCTTTTCTGTATCATAAATACAACCGGAAAGCTTGATTTCTTCCAGCATATTTACATTTACTTCAATTTCACCAAGCTCAATGCGGTGTCCCATGTGTTTAATCTGATAGTCTTTACGGGACACAAATACAAGTTCACCGTATTCGTTATATTTACCAATGTCACCGGTACGGTAAATAAGTTCCGGATACGCTGTATTTAAAGGATTCTGCACAAAAGCTTCTGCAGTCTTTTCCGGATTGTTATAATAACCCATAGTAAGTGATGTGCCACGGATGCAGATTTCACCCGGTTCGCCGTCAGCTGTTCTCTTATTATTTTCATCAAGCAAAATAATCTCGGTATTCTTAAACGGTCTTCCTACCGGAATAGCCTCGTCCAGTTCAAAATCACGGTTTACCTTGTAATAGCAGCACATACCCGTACCCTCGGTTGGGCCGTACAGGTTAGTAAATTTAGCATTCGGAAGAGTTTCACGCCAAATGCGGAACTGCTTGATTGGAAATACTTCACTACCAAATGCAATAGTGTGAAGATATTGCGGAACCACCTTTTTAAATGCTCCGAAAGCAGAAATCATGGTCAACGCAGAAACAACCCAGCAGATGGTATTAATTTTGTGCTCGTTTAAGAATTCCACCAGCTTGATAGGGAACATAAACAGGCTCTTTGGTACAAGATATGTGGTGGCACCAAACTTTAAGGTTGGATAAAGTTCCTTTAAGCAGGCATCAAAATACAGCGGTGTCTGATTACCAAACACGGTATCTTCATTAAATTCCAGAGTTTCGGACAACTGTTCAATGTAATCCAGAACACTGCGGTGACATGCTACAACTCCCTTTGGAATACCGGTAGACCCGGAGGTAAATACAACGTAAATAGGATCCGTGTCAATTGCCTTTGCACGTACTGCATTTAAGCCTTCTGCATTCACTTCAGTTTCAATTAATTCATCATATAAATAAAGTTCACCGTCAAACTTAAAATCCTTTGCTATTTCAATCGTCTGCGCATCACAAATAATTGCCCGCGGCTTTAAATTATCAAGAATTAAATCAATACGGATTCTTGGCATTTCTTCATCAATAGGCACATAGAAATTACCGGAATTAATCACACCAAAAAATGCGGTAATTGTCTTTGGGTGCTTATTCATAAATACCACTATCGGTTCTTTATATAAGCCCTTATTCACAAAATAGGAAGCCAGTGCCCTATTCTGGTCATATACCTGCTGAAAAGTCAACGCATCTGTTTCGTTTGCAAAAGCAATTTTGTCCGGCACACGCTTTACCGTACTGTCCAAATAATCTAATACATGATTCTGCATAATCTTTCTCCTTGTTATATACGTTTCCGGTTCTTATGTTAACAATCGGTTGTATTTTGATTTTAGTTTTCCGCACTTAAGCACAGCAGCCCTGGCAAGAACCTCCATGGCATCTAAGTACCCGTGTCCGATTTTTTCGTCACGGCTGATCATGGACAGCTCTGTACAACCTAAAATAATGACCTCAGCTCCGTTTGTATGCAGCTCTGCCTCTATTTGTTCGAATTTATCCATCTCAACCCTTCGTCCGGCTTTCACGTTATTATAAATAATGTGCATTACCATTTTCTGCTTTTCCGAAGAAGGAAGAACAACTTCTAACCCCTGCCGCTCAAGTTCTTTTTGAAAAACTCCGGTCTGAACAGTTCCGTCCGTTGCTTCTAAACCAACTTTATGAATACCTTCTTTTTTTAGATATTCCGCTGTTTCCCGAATAATATGAAGCACAGGGGTATCCAGTTCCTTTTCGATTTCAGGAAATAATGCATGAGCCGTAATACACGGAATAGCTAACAGTTCTGCTCCTGCCGCCGCAATCTTTTTACCGCAATCAATAATTAATGGGCCCGGATTTTCTTTTGTTTTTCCAAGAAGATACCCTGTTCTGTCCGGAATTTGCGGACAATTATATATAATCATGGGAATATGTTCCTGATCAGTAGATGCATCTGTCATTTCAATAACAAGTTGCATAAAATATGCGGTTGCCATAGGACCAAGTCCACCGATAACGCCTAATGTTTTCATTTCTTAATCCTCAATTATTACTGAATTTCCGGATACAGGCTCCGGTCAAAAATATGAGTATTCTTATGGGTGGAAGAATATGCTTCCAATTCTGCATCCGTCAGCAGGAAAAACTCACTTTTATCCTTTCTTGGAGTTGAATCAAAATGATACCAGCCATCTTCAATATATACTAAATTCCAATAATGGGATGGATTTTTTGTAGCTTTAACAATATCAATATTTTGAATTCCTGCCAGTGTCAGCAATTCTTTTGCAGTGGCTGCATACACAAAACAGTCACCCTGATACTTAAATAATCCTTCATATGCGCCACGGATATAGTTTCCTTTTTCGGAATGGCTGATATATCCGATATTATTTTTAATCCACTTGTAAATAGCCTTTGCTTTTTCTCTGTCGGTCATTCCCTCTTCTAAAATAGAATCCAGAATTCCCTGAGCTTTTTCATGAATAGCATCCTCATCTTCCCATTTTGGAGATTCATTTAATACATTGATTTTACCGGTAACCGATGTAGAATTGCCGGAACAATCTGTTACCGTATAGGTAACTTCATAAGTACCAATCTCTTTTAAGTTGACACCGGATCTTTCAATAGAAAGCTTCATTTCTTCTTTTGTATCAATGTCATCATAGTAACTTACCGCTTTTTTGTAAGATACGGTTCCTCCTACTTTCACATCGATATCCGTAACTGAAACTACCGGGGCTTTTTGGTCTTTTTTAATAACCAATGTTGTTTCTTCGGTTATTGTGTTTCCGGACGCATCTGTTGCAGAAATCTTTACATTCTGCTCACCTTCCAATGACCAGTCAGGTTCTAACGCATAAACCGCTTCAAATGCATCCGAATTATCGGAGGACTCATCAAAGTTGATAAACGCAGCTACGTCTATTGGCTTATTTAACCAAGTTTCAGCCGCTTGCAATACTAGTTTTGGTGCTGTAGTATCTTTAATATGCAGTTTGGATACCGCTTCAACCCCATCTACCAGTAATATAACATCATAACTTCCTTCTGACATTACATTAATTGTACTAATATCAGTCACAAAAGAAGCCTCACTCATTGATGAATACAGAAATCCTTCTGCTTCCGGCAGTTCTTTACCCAACTCCATAACCACATTTTTCTTTAGGTTAATAATAAAAAGCTCTTCTTCTACTTCTGTAGAATTTCCGGCCGCATCTGTTACTTTAAACCGATACGGTACTCTTCCGTACACCTCTACTGCAGACTGTGGCAGAGTTTCTACTTCATAAGCAGATTCATCACTAATACTTACAATAAACTGTTCCGGTGTAACAAAAGCATAATCCTCCGCATAAACAGTTACTTTTTGTGTTAAAACTTCAGGTGCTGTTGTATCTTGGATCGGTGGTTCCGTAGGCTGTTGATGCACAACGGAAGAAGTCGGTGAAAATTCCGCACCTTGTTCCATTACATATAAAGTCACCCGGTAAGTAATCGGGAACACTTGAATTTTACCTTCTTTTTCCCCTTCGGAAGAAACGTCCGGCTTTTCTACCCAAACAAAGTTGCCTTTATCCCAAGAATATCTGCGAAAATCTTCTGCATTGATTTCCTGCCCAACTTCTATACTATATTCTTTTTTTACTCTTGAAAATAAAAGTATTGCAAAAGAAGTCACTACAATAACCAAAAAACATATTACTGCAACTAAAGCTGTCAGAAGTTTATTACGTTTCATATTTTTACCTTCTTTAATATAATTTTCCGTCATAAACAATAGTTGTTTCCCGTTCCGGGAGTAGACTCTCGTCAAACACATAATAATTCGGTTTTTCTTTATAGAATTCTGTATAAGCCTGAACCTGCGCGTCCGTCTGCATAAAACATTTATAGGTGTGTCCCACCTTTCTTGGACTGGAATCACAATGATACCAGCCATCTCCAAGATTTACAAGATTCCACCAATGATTGGAATCCCCTCCTATGCGGCGTACCTCTATTGTTTCAATTCCGCACTTTTGCAACAAAACCGTAAATGTAGCATAATATGCATAGCAGTCACCGGAACGGTCATGTAAGCCTTCATAAGCTCCCGCATAAATTGAACTACGGTCACCGGCAGAGTATGCGTACTTAATTTTGGTTCTGCACCAGTTCCATAAAGTATAACAAGTATCCCACTTAGACATATCTTCTGTGATTAAATCAGAAATCAATTTGTCAGCAAGCTTGTTAACTTCAATTTCCTTTTGATCCATTACTTTTACAGTTACCGTAATGATTTCTTTTGCCGTATTTCCGGCAGAATCCGTTGCCGAATATACTACTGTATATTCTCCCGGAACATCTAAATTTACATTGGATGCATCAATTTCTATTTTTACATCCATATCAAAATTGTCTGTAACTGTTACACCCTTTTTGTAAGAAACAGTTTCACCGACATAAATTTCTTTATTACTTAAACCATCAAATACCGGTGCTTCCGTATCCGGAACAGGCGTAGGTGTTGGAGTATTTGTTGGCTCCGGTGTTGGTGTAAATGTTGGTGTGAGCGTTGGTGTAAGTGTTGGTTCAGGATTACTCACCGTTGGAAGCGGTTTTACCGTAACCGTTGGTTCCTCTGTAGGTTGAAGAAAATTATTCTGCTCTGTAAGTGTAACATCGGGAGAAATAACTTCCTGCCCCTTAGAAGGAACTCCACATCCGTATAAAAATACTAATATGATAAACCACCACAAATTTTTTTTCATAATTTACTCCTATGTAGGTTAATAAAAAACCAACTTTAATAATATCACACTGTCCAATTTATGTCAATTTATGCCTACATATAAAGTAATTTTCTTATCTTTTCCGAAGTAAATCCTTTGCGGTAAAGCTTTGCTGCTATTTTTTGTTTTTCTTCAAAAGTAAGTTCAAAAACAGTTTCGTCATCAATATGATATTTTTGAAGAAATTTGCGGATTGCCACTTCTTCCTGCGGAATATCATTTTCATTTTTATAATTATTTTCCATGGCTAATTCTATTTCTTCCTCACTGATTCCCTTTTGTTTTAACATGTATTCTATTTCTCTTTTGCTTTTATATTCCATTTTTCCGCGGATATAGCTTCCTGCAACCCGTGTATCATCTAAATAATGGTAACTGTCGATATATTCCATAATTTTACCCACTAATTCTTCGGAATATCCGTCTTTTCTCAACTTATCGGTTAATTCTTTTCTGGAATAGTCCTTTCGTTCCAAAAGACGTAAAGCACGCTTCTTACCTTTTATTAAAAGTTCTTTTTCATCTACTGATTTTTCACTGTAATCATGGTCCATATTTTTTCTCCTATGACAAAAACTGCCACAGGCAACCCTGTGGCAGTTAAAATTAACCATATATCATTTTAGATATTTTATTCTTCTGCCCCGTCTTTTGCAGTATTTGCTCCGGTCAGACCAAATTTTTCACGGACTTTGTTTTCTACTTCTGCCATTACCTCAGGATTTTCTTTTAAGTAAAGCTTAGCATTTTCACGGCCCTGACCGATTTTAGCGTCGTTATAAGCAAACCACGCACCACTCTTTACGATGATATTTTCATTAGCAGCAAGGTCTAAGATATCGCCTTCTTTAGAGATGCCCTTACCGAACATAATATCAAATTCCGCTTCTTTAAATGGCGGTGCCACCTTATTTTTAACAACTTTAATACGGGTACGGCTACCCACTACTTCGCCGGCTGCCTTTAAGGATTCGATTCTTCTTACATCTAAACGCACGGAAGAATAGAATTTTAAAGCACGGCCACCGGTAGTGGTTTCAGGATTACCAAACATAACACCAACCTTTTCACGGAGCTGGTTGATGAAGATTACAATACAGTTGGAACGGCTGATGGCTGCAGTAAGCTTTCTTAATGCCTGGGACATAAGACGAGCCTGCAGACCTACATGAGCGTCACCCATATCGCCTTCGATTTCTGCCTTTGGAACCAAAGCTGCTACGGAGTCTACGATAACAATGTCGATAGCGCCGGAACGAACCATGGTTTCTGTAATTTCCAGAGCCTGTTCGCCGTTATCAGGCTGGGAAATATACAGATTATCAATATCTACACCGATATTTTTTGCATATACAGGATCCAGAGCATGTTCTGCATCGATAAAGCCGGCAATGCCGCCACGCTTTTGCACTTCAGCAACCATATGTAAAGCGACCGTGGTTTTACCACTGGATTCCGGACCATAAATTTCTACAATACGGCCCTTAGGAATACCACCTACACCAAGAGCAATATCAAGACTTAAAGAACCTGTTGGAATTGCTTCTACATTCATATGGGCTGCGCTGTCACCAAGCTTCATAACGGAACCCTTACCATACTGCTTTTCGATTTGTCCTAATGCGGACTCCAATGCTCTTAACTTATCATTATCTGCCATTTTTCTTCTCCTTTTTATCGAACAGGCTTTCTCGAACTTCTGTTCTTATATTACCTCATACTTTTCTGTTTGTCAATAGGCAATCCAAAAATTTGTTCGATTTTATATTTTGTCATTCCTGGTTGTCGCTTGTTTTGGGATATAAATAAGTTTATCAAACTCCTAATCCAAAAACAAGCATTACAAACAAAAAACCTGTGTTTTCCGATGTAGAAAAACACAGGTATTTTTTGTGAATTATGTATAATACTAGAAACCCTTCGGCTGGGTTACCTTCGGATCGTAGCCCTGGGTTCTGAGGGCCTTGATAATCTTCTCCTTATGCTCATGACCGAATGCTTCCATTGTGATGGTAAGTTCTACCGCACTGTTACGGTTGATACTTACAAACTGGTTATGGTCAAGGCGGATAACGTTACCCTGATTTTCCGCAATAATACTTGCTACGTTAACAAGTTCACCCGGCTTATCCGGAAGCAGAACGGACAGAGTAAAGATTCTTCCTCTCTGGATAAGACCATGCTGTACCACGGAAGAAACGGTAATAACGTCCATATTACCACCGGAAAGAACCGCAACTACCTTCTTATTTTCTGCATCCAGATGCTTTAGTGCAGCAACGGTAAGCAAACCGGAATTTTCTACAACCATCTTGTGGTTTTCCAACATATCAAGGAAAGAAACAACCAGTTCACTGTCATCAACGGTAATGATTTCATCCACATTTTCCTTGATGTATGGGAAAATCTTGGCACCCGGAGTTTTAACTGCGGTACCGTCAGCAATCGTATCTACACTAGGAAGTGTAACCACTTCACCTGCGCGCAGGGATTCCTGCATACAGCTTGCTCCCATCGGTTCCACGCCGATTACACGGATTTTAGGATTTAACAGCTTTGCCAAAGTGGAAATGCCGGCAAGAAGCCCGCCGCCGCCGACAGGAACAAGAATAATATCTACGGTAGGCAAATCCTGAAGGATTTCCATGGCAATGGAGCCCTGGCCGGTAGCCACGGTTTCATCATCAAACGGATGAATGAAGGTCATGCCTTCTTTTTCTGCCAAATCCATAGCATAAGCACATGCTTCGTCATACACGTTACCGTATAATACTACTTCTGCACCATAGCTCTTAGTACGGTTCACCTTGATAAGAGGGGTCGTGGTTGGCATTACGATAATTGCCTTGCAGCCAAACTTCTTTGCTGCGTATGCAACACCCTGGGCATGGTTTCCTGCAGATGCTGTAATTAAGCCCTTGGCTCTTTCCTCTTTTGATAAAGTACTAACCTTATAATAGGCACCACGAATCTTATATGCACCGGTAACCTGCATATTCTCCGGCTTTAAATAAACCTTGTTGCCGGTCATTTCAGAAAGATAGGCACTGTGAACCAGCTTGGTCTTATTCGTAACCTTTTTTACTACCTCTGAAGCTTCTTCAAATTTTTCTAATGTCATCATGTTATTCTCTGTCCCCTTCCTCTGCAGCGATTCCGTCAAACAGTGCATCCACAAATGCATCCGGATCAAACTTCTGCAAATCTTCCATGTGTTCTCCTACACCGATATACTTTACCGGCACTCCCAGTTCTGCCTGAATTGCCAGAGCAATACCGCCTTTGGCTGTACCATCCAGCTTTGTTAAAATAATGCCGTCAATGGCCGCAGCAGCGTTAAATTCTTTTGCCTGTACCATGGCGTTCTGACCGGTGGTTCCGTCCAAAACAACCATAGTCTCCCTGTGACAGCCCGGATATTCCCGTTCAATCACACGGTCAATTTTCTTTAACTCTTCCATCAGGTTCTTCTTGTTATGAAGACGTCCTGCGGTGTCGCAAAGAAGTACGTCCACATTTCTTGCCTTGGCTGCAGTTACCGCATCAAACACAACCGCTGCCGGGTCAGAGCCTTCTTTCTGGGCAATAATGTCTACTTCGGCACGGTTCGCCCACTCGGTAAGCTGTTCAATGGCTGCCGCACGGAAGGTATCCGCAGCTGCAACCAGCACTTTTTTGCCGTTTGCCTTTAACTGGCCCGCCAGTTTGCCGATGGAAGTGGTTTTACCAACACCGTTAACACCGATAAGCAGAACCACAGACTTTTTATTTTCAAAGTCATAGGCATCCTCCGGTACAGACATCTGCTCTTTCATGCTGTCCATAAGAAGCTTTCTGCACTCAGACGGATCCTTTGTCTTTGTTTCTTTTACTTTTTCTTTTAAATTATCAATGATTTTTGTGGTGGCATTGATACCAACATCCGACATAATCAGGATTTCTTCCAGTTCTTCGTAAAAATCCTCATCAATGGCTGAAAAACCTTTGAAAATAGAATCAATACCGGCTACGATATTGTTTCTTGTTTTACTTAAGCCCTCGGAAAGTCTCCTGAAAAAACCTTTCTTTTCTCCCATGACTTCTTACCTCCTATTTTTCCAGCTCGTCTTCAATCAGATTTACGGAAATCAGGGTAGATACACCCTTTTCCTGCATGGTAATACCATAAAGAATATCCGCCGCAGCCATAGTACCACGACGATGGGTAATTACGATAAACTGAGTATTCTTTGTCAGCTTATGTAAATACTTGGCGTATCTGCCAACGTTGGAATCATCCAGGGCCGCTTCAATTTCGTCAAGCAATGCGAACGGAGAAGGTTTTAAATTCTGGATAGCAAACAACAGTGCAATGGCCGTTAACGCCTTTTCACCACCGGATAACTGCATCATATTCTGCAGCTTCTTTCCCGGCGGCTGCGCAATAATACGGATTCCTGCAGTAAGAACATCTTCGTCCTCCATAAGCTCCAAAGTACCCTGACCGCCACCGAACAGTTCTTTAAATACGATATCAAACTGCGCCTTGATAGCCGTAAACTTTTCTTCAAACTGCTTTCTCATTTCGCTGTCTAACTGTTCAATAATCTTCATTAATGCAGCTTCTGCTTCCAAAAGATCATTTCTCTGGTTATTATAAAGTTCATAACGTTCGGAAAGATTCTTATAATCTTCAATCGCATTTACGTTAACATCGCCCAAGGCTTTGATATTAGACTTAATTTCCCCGATTTCCTTACGAATACCGCTGTAAGCAGGTAAAGACTCATCACGGAACTTCTTTGCGGATTCTACGGTAATTTCGTATTCTTCCCACATGTAGTTCGCCTGGCTGTTCATCATATCCTGCAGTTTTTCCAGCTGGGCATTCAAACGGAAAGAATCCTTATCCAAATCAGAAATATGTTTGGACAATTCTTCACGCTTAGAGAAGAAATTCTTGTTTTCTTTAGAAAGTTCTTCTTTCTTTGCTTCCAACTCTTCCAGATTCTTTTCTAAACCAGCAACACTTTCGGACCATGCAGCCATATTCTGCTTTGCAGTTTCAATCCCCTGCTCCTGCTCTGCAATACGTTCTTTGGTAGAACTGTTTTCGTCCTTTAAAATCTTCTGTTCCCTGTCGAGACGCTCCAGTTCTGCCAGGATACGGTTTCTGTTTTCATTTACAAACTGAAGATTCTTTTCTAAACCGGCACATTCCAATGCAAGAGTTGCATTTTCTTCGGAAAGCTTTTCTTCAATGGCACGGTTACGCTCCATGGAAAGGTTGCAGACTTCCGTCTTTTTCTTAGCATCTTCCATGGCCGCTTCATTTTTACTGATCTGGTCACGAAGCTCCTTGGCACCGGACATATTGTCGCGGTTTCTCATTTCCAGGTTATTAACTTCCTGCTCAATCAGCTTATAGTTTTCTTTTAACTTTGCAAGCTGTTCTTCCGCCGCAGAAAGATTCATGCGGGTTGTGTTTTGCTCTAAGTAAAGCTCCTGTAATCCTTCCCGTTCTTCTACCAGCTGTTTTGCGATTTTTTCACGTTCTACACGAATAGAATCCCGTTCTTTTGCAAGCTCAGCAACCTTCTTTTTACAATCTTCAATTTTCTTTTCCAAATCTTCCATTTCCCTGCGGCGTCCAAGCAGATTACTGTTATTTTTGTACGCACCACCGGAGATGGAACCACCCGGATTTAACTGCTCACCCTCTAAGGTAACAATTCTGAGGGTGTAATTATACTTTTTAGCCAAAGCAAGGGCATTATCCATGGTATTCACAACCAAAATTCTGCCCACAAGATACTTTACCAGTTCCTCATACTCTTTATCAACCTTCACAAGAGTATTGGCATAGCCGATAACTCCCTGCTCCTTTGCAGCTGCATCCTGGCTCTGACCAAGGGCCTTGGAGGTAATACTGGTTAACGGAAGGAAGGTTGCACGGCCAAGTTTGTTCTCTTTCAGGTAATTTACCATCTTCTTGGCAGTTGCTTCGTCCTTGGTAACAATGTTCTGGATACTACCGCCAAGGGCTGTTTCCATGGCAGTTTCATACTTAGAGTCCACCTTGATAATATCTGCAACAACGCCGATTACCCCAGGAGTATCGCTCTTGCGCTCCATCACCTTTTTAATGGCATTGCCGTAGCCGTCATAACGCTCGGTTAAATTGCGGAGAGACTCTAATTTGGAAGCCTCCTGGATACGGGTACGTTCTGTCTGCTCCATGGCAGCTAAGGTATCGGCAGCCTTTTGCTTCCAGTCTGCGCCCGCCTGCTCTAATTCTTCAATTATATCACGGATTTCCTGAATCTTATCCGTAATTTCCTTATGCGCCTTTTTACATTTATCTACTTCTTCGGCATAGCCGGCTTCTTCGGATTTATGAAGAAGCACCTTTTGGGTAAGCTCTGCCTTCTTTAAGGAATTTTGTTCCTCTAAGGTAACAAAATGCTGCAGCTGTGCCTTGATTTCGGCATTCTGGTCCATGCAGTCCAAAATCTGCTGATTACACTTTTCAATAGTCTTTGTGTAATCTACCAGACGACGGCGGATTTCCTGTAATTCTTCGGTGGAATCATTGTGCTGTTCCGTCATTTCCTCTAATTCGGAAGAAACACTCTTTAATTCCTTATCGTACTTGGAAAGTTCCTTTTTGCGTTCTGCGCGGTCTGCATCCAGGGCTTCCTGGCGCTGCTTATAATGACTGTCGGAAAGAAGCATGGAGGAAATCTTTTCCTGCATGAGCTTAATTTCACCCTCTTTTTCCTGAATCATCATAAGGAAACGGGTTTTCTGCTCTTTTCTTGTATCAATATCAGCAGTATACTGCTCTAATTCCGCTTCTAAGCGCTCATATTCCAGCTTAGTGTTATCATAAGCCTTACTGCTGTCTTCCAGTTCATCACTGACGATTTTTGCCTTAGAATCAATTTCAGCCTTATTCTTTTCACTACGTTCATATTCCAGCAGGAATAAATTAATTTCCAGATTTTTTAAAGCATCCTTTAAACGCAGATATTCTTTGGCAACCTCGGACTGCTTGGCAAGAGGTCCTACCTGCTTTTCGATTTCAAGCAAAATATCCGTAATACGGGACAGATTTAACTGTTCTTCCGCCAGCTCCTTTTCTGCGGCCGCCTTACGCTTTTTATACTTAACGATACCGGCAGCCTCGTCGAACAGTTCACGGCGTTCTTCCGGCTTACCGCTTAAAATCTTTTCTACCTGGCCCTGACCGATAATGGAATAGCCTTCCTTACCGATACCGGTATCTAAAAATAACTCGTGGACATCACGGAGACGACAGGTGTTTCCGTTGATTAAATATTCACTTTCACCGGAACGGTACACACGGCGGGCGATTGTAACCTCTTCATATTCGATTGGAAGCATATGGTCGGAATTGTCCAATGTAATGGCAACATAAGCATAGCCCATTGGCTTACGAAGCTGAGTGCCGGAGAAAATAACGTCCTCCATCTTACTGCCTCGCAGCTGCTTGGCACTCTGTTCACCGAGAACCCAACGCACGGCATCGGCAACGTTACTCTTACCACTGCCGTTAGGACCTACAATCGCAGTAATACCATCATGGAATTTAAACACTATTTTATTGGCAAAGGATTTAAATCCATGTACTTCAATACTTTTTAAATACATTTATTACCCTCTCTATTCTGAAGCTTTTTCGTCCTGACTAAATTTAATCAGGGACTGATATGCCGCGTTCTGCTCCGCAGCCTTTTTGGTTCTTCCTTTTCCGGTTGACAACGGTGTATCATCCATATATGCCTGCACAGTAAAAATCTTATTATGGTCCGGTCCGTCTTCCGATAACAGAATGTAATGCAGACTTTGTTTATATTTGTTCTGGATGAGCTCCTGTAACATAGTCTTACTATCATAAAAGAGTTTTTTATGTTCAATATCCGTAAGGACGTATTTTAAAATAAACTCTTTTGCACTAGTAAAACCACCATCCAGATACATGGCACCAATCAGTGCCTCCCAGGCGTCGGACAAAATGGAATCCCGCTCTCTTCCCCCGGTTAAATCTTCTCCGTTGCCAAGCAGCAGAAAGTTTCCAAGATCAAGACCTCTGGCACAGGCTGCTAAAGACTGCTCACATACCAGACTGGCACGAAGCTTTGTCATTTGTCCCTCATTCATTTCAGGGTGATTTTTAAACAGGAATTCACTGGAAACTACTTCTAAAACCGCATCTCCCAAAAATTCCAAACGTTCATTGTCCATTAGTTCTTTCAGGTTCTTCTCATGGGCGTAGGAGCTGTGGGTCAGAGCCTGACGAAGCAACGCTTCCTGCTTGAACTGATAACCAATGTTTTGTTGAAGTTCATTCAACTTTTTACGGTTCATAACTGCTCCTTTCTTTCTGTAGGCATGAAACAAAATGCGGGCTGTTGATAACTCAACAGCCCTTTACGTGCCCGTTGTTTAGTTCAAAGCGTTTTTAATCTGTTCTACTGCATCGCTTACAGTAACAATTTTTTCAGCTTCTTCGTTTGCAATTTCGATGTCGAATTCTTCTTCCAGAGCCATAATAATCTGGAAAACATCCAGGGAATCTGCACCAAGGTCATCCACAAAGGTGGTTTCCATTGTAACAGAATCTTCATCTACTCCCAATACCTCACTGATAATCTTCTGAATCTTTTCAAATTCCATGATATAATCCTCCTACTCTTCTTCTCTTCTGATATTCTCTTGGATTTTTTCACCAATATTCTGCTCTTTAAAAGCAATACACTGTAAAATGGAATTTTTAATTTCTTTACAGGTAGAATTGCCGTGGCTCTTTACTACAAGGCCGTTAAGACCAAGCATCGGTGCACCGCCATGGTCGGAAGTGTCCATTTTTTTCAGGGTCTTCTTTAAGGCAGGTTTCAAAAGAATAGCACCAATCTTACTGCGAAGATTAGACATCATACCCTTTTTCATCTCACCCATTAAAGCTCCGGAAACACCTTCATACAGTTTTAAAATAACGTTACCTACGAACGCCTCACAAACAATAACATCTGCATAGCCGTATGGAATTTCGCGGGCTTCGATACTGCCGATAAAGTTAATATCATTACAGTTTTTAAGTAACGGATACGCTTCCTTAACCAGCATATTGCCCTTTTCTTCCTCAGTACCGATATTAACAATGGCAACCCTTGGATTTTTAATTCCCTCGATATGTTCCATGTAAATGGAGCCCATCTTTGCAAACTGAAGTAAATGGGATGCTCTGGCGTCTACATTTGCACCACAGTCGATTAATAGGGACAAGCCCTTTGTAGTTGGAATCAGCGGAGCCAACGGAGAACGTTCTACCCCTTTAATTCTGCCTACCACAAGTTGTGCACCTACTAAAACCGCTCCTGTACTTCCGGCGGATACAAAAGCATCTGCCGTTCCGTTTTTTACCAGTGTCATGGCAACTACAATGGAGGAATCCTTTTTACGGCGGACAGCCATAACAGGTGCTTCATCATTTGTAATTACTTCACTGGCATTAACAACTTCCAGTCGGTCTCCCAAATCAGGATATTGTTCCAGTTCTTTTTTAAGGATATCTTCCGGACCTACCAGAAAAACCTTAATGCGGGAATCTTCCTGCACTGCCAGGACGGCACCTTTCACTATTTCAGACGGGGCGTTGTCGCCACCCATTGCATCAACTGCAACTTTAACTAATTCGCTCATAAAACCCTCCTGTCAGTTTCTATATCACACTATACTAAATATCAAATTAAAAATCAACTACAAATCACACTTTTCTGTAGAAGAAAGATTTTGCTGTTGCATAACCCAAAGTTCCGGCCTGAATAATCTGCTCAGTGGAGCCCACAAACAGAACGCCGTCCTTCTTTAAAGATGCATTAAATTTCTTATAAATATCGGTTTTTGCCTCTTCTGTAAAATAAATTAATACGTTTCTGCAGACAATCAAATCACAATCGGTTGGATATGGATCTTTTAACAGATTGTGCTGTTTAAACTCCACGCATTTCTTTACTTCATCGGCAACTTTATATGTATACTCATTCACCTGAGTAATATATTTCTTCATCAAATCATCCGGCAGAGTCTTTAAACTCTTTACGTTATACAAACCGTCTTTTGCCTTTGCCAACACCTGCTTATCAATATCGGTTGCAATAATTTTAATATTAGAAAGAGGCATGTGTCTGGAAAGCATCATTACTAAAGAATATGGCTCATCACCGGTAGAACATGCTGCACTCCAGATTTTTAATCTTGGAGATTTTGCCATCAAGGTTGGAAGAATATCATTTTCCAGTACCTTCCACTGCTCCGGATTTCTATAAAATTCGGAAACATTGATGGTTAAGTAGTTTACAAATTCCTCAAACTTATCCTTGTCTGCTTTAATGGCAGCCACATAATCAGAATAGGACTTAATTCCATGCTTTGTAATAAGAGAATCGATTCTTCTTCTCATCTGCTTTTCTTTATATGCATTTAAATCAATCTGGGTCAGTGTAAAAATCTGTTTTTTGAAAACTTCATAATCACCCATAAATAGCACCCCTTTACATTTTGTTTTTTCCCCTGTATTTTTTAAAAAAGGGACTGTTGCTTCCAACAGCCCCTTTTTAATGCTTTAAATAAATTATTCAGCGTCTTCTACAGGTGCTTCTTCAACAGGAGCTTCTTCCTGAACAGGAGCCTCTAATGCCTTAATGCTTAAGCTGATCTTCTTGTCTGCAATGTTGAAGTCAACGATCTTTGCAGTAACTTCCTGACCAATCTTTAATACGTCTGCAGGCTTTTCAACATGATTTCTGGAAATCTGGGAAACATGTAATAAAGCGTCAACGCCAGGTACTAACTCAACGAAAGCACCGAAGTCGGTCATACGTGCAACCTTACCGGTAACTACGTTGCCAACTGCGAAGTCTTCTTCTGCATTTGCCCATGGATTCTGGTCTGCAAACTTAAGGGATAAAGCAACCTTTTCACCTGCGATGTCCTTGATGAATGCACGAACTGCATCGCCAGCCTTGAATACCTTCTTAGGATTCTCAACACGGCCCCAGGACATTTCGGAAATATGAAGGAGACCGTCTACGCCGCCAAGGTCGATGAATACACCGAAATCGGTAACGTTCTTAACAGTACCTTCTACAACATCGCCAACCTGAATCTTAGCGAAAAGCTCCTTCTGAAGCTCAGCCTTCTTAGCAACTAAGAGCTGCTTGCGGTCACCGATGATTCTTCTTCTCTTAGGATTGAACTCGCTGATTACGAACTCAATTTCCTGATCCTTATACTTGGATAAATCCTTTTCATAGGAATCGGAAACAAGGCTTGCAGGAATAAATACTCTTGTTTCGTCTACAACTACGCTTAAACCACCGTCTAAAACTGCGGATACTGTAGCTGTTAATACTTCCTTGTTGTTGAAAGCTTCTTCTAA
>JAZNXI010000193.1:0-22815 GCA_045593825.1 Lachnospiraceae bacterium | reverse complement strand
GGCCACGGTAAGATTATTAACATCTGTTCCATGATGAGTGAACTCGGCCGTGAAACCGTTTCCGCATATGCAGCTGCTAAGGGTGGCTTAAAGATGCTCACCAAGAACATCTGCTCCGAATACGGTAAGTACAACATCCAGTGTAACGGTATCGGACCTGGTTACATTGCTACTCCACAGACTGCTCCTCTTCGTGAGATTCAGCCTGACGGTTCCAGACATCCATTTGACCAGTTCATTATCGCTAAGACTCCTCAGGAGCGTTGGGGCGAAGCTGAAGACCTTGCAGGTCCTGCAGTATTCCTTGCTTCCGATGCTTCCAACTTCGTAAACGGTCATATTCTTTACGTAGACGGTGGTATCTTAGCTTATATCGGTAAGCAGACGTAAACAAGCAAAAGAGCCGCAAACAAAATGTTTGTGGCTCTTTTTTTACTACTCTTGCTTATTTTCGGAACAAGTATCCCCATACTGTCCCAAAAGTTATGACCACGCTCTCTCTTTCAGCTTGGTCGATGCCGTCACACATTCTTTTTTTATACACTCACCTCCCCGCGTTCTCTATAAAAAGCGGAATTGTTATTCCGTTTTTTTCGCAAAAAAACTCCTGCATCCAAACAGTTTTCATAATAAATCATATCTGATACATTTAAAGGCCAGCCTTGAAAAACAACAAATAACATTGGAAACTCTAAATCCTGCGTAGTATCTTGAAAAAACATGGGCAAAGAGTATCTATAAGAAAATCCGTACTGTTCTGCAATAAAGTTATGGTTTGAAATTATTTTTGAAGCCTCCTTCTCTAACACATCTGCCATCAAAGATTTTTTCTTAGCATCACTACAGTTCTCCGGAAAATTAAAATATAACTTCTCCGTCCAATCATGATATAATATTTGTTCTTTGGATTCTTGCATATAATAAAAACTTGCTCCTTCCTCTTCTACAAGCACCAACATTGGAATATATATTCTCCAAAACTCCTTCGGTTGTTCCGATTGAAACATACCCATCGAAACATAAAAGGCTTCCGAAAAAGCATCTGCTATTACCTGTTTTTTCTTTTCGTCATTATCATTGATTACTTTCTTGCATTGGTTTCCGGCATGTTCTATTGCTTCTAATAACGCCTGCTCTACTTTTTGTTTTTCATCCAGTGCAGCATCATATTTTTTCTGCTCACAATACAATAGTAAAAAACAACTACCATATATAATCAAAAATAACAACAATAAATGCCCCTGCTTCATTCTTTTTCTCCGGTTCTTCCATCCATTTTTATTTCTTTCTGTAAACAAGACATAGCTTTATCGGCCCTATAAGTAAGTGTCATGAAATCTCCCCGTGTAAATAAAACCTCCCCTTTGCTATCCAAAATTGAAAGCAACTCTGCTTCTGATAATAGCTGTTCTTCTTGTCTTGTTTCTCCGGTATACATATACATCAGTGACAAGCACTCTATACAATACGGATATTCCAAATAATCTTTATAGCTTCTGTCATTACATCCGCCTCCACATTTATTACAAACAGAATTTTCAGATATTAAAGTTATCTTTGTTTCTTTATTCCGGTATCGGATTGTTACCTCCTGCGTACCACAATATTCCGGATCAAAATCATCCTGCCACTCCTCAGAATCAGGAACGATTACCTCTGTACTTCCATCTAAATAAGTTACGGTAGCCTTTAAAATAGTTTTATTTATCGGGGTTCCGGTCTTTATCGAAACAACAGCTTTATCAACAGAAATATATTCCGGAATAAAACTGCAAAATGGACAAGATGTTTTTCCTAATAATTTAGATTCTTCCATTATTTCTTTTGTATTAACAACAGCATGTCCCTTATCACAAACCACAATTCTTGGATGACAGATCACCTCTACCGGAACATGGTATACCGTACCTTCTACCGACAATTCCAGCAACACAACTCCGGATTCATTTGCTTCTAACGGAAGGGCTTCCGCATAGTAGGCTCCCTCAGGAGCATCAATTCTGCATAGTGTTATAATACTTTCACCCTCATATACTTCTTGTTTTGTCCGCACAGCACATACAGAAATACCATCCTTTTCTTCCAGAAGAGGCAGATATTCCGTTCTGACTGCAGCCAAAACGGAATCATTTGTTTCGTTCTGTAAGTGTAGACTTTCCGTATTCTGCTGCCGGATTTCAAAAGAATTATCTTTTAACACAACTGTCTTTTTCTTATTTCGCTTTTCAAAATCCTCTCTCCATGTCTCTTCTGAAATCAAATCATAAATCCGATGTGTCGAATACAGATAGCAATTTATTTTCAAATTATATTCCGGGCAGATATCATATAATCTTTCACAAAGGCCATCATACTCTTCCCTGGTTATCTTTCCTGATATTGCTGTTTCGTCTAAAAACTCCTGTAAAACAACCTCAACACACCGTAACGAGAACTCACTACGCCAATACATACAGAAGAAACATAGCATTCCTGCTATAATTCCGATATATACTACTGTATCAAACCATTCTTCCGTTGCCTTATGTATCATTTCCGTTTTCTCCTGTAACCCGGTCAAATTTTCTATTCATTCGTTTCGTTATCCAACCGTATTGATAAACTTCTATCAATACGATACTGTCTTCATCAAAGCAATATCTGCCGTTTTTCCACAACATCTCCTTCATTTCTTCCCACAAAATTCTGGAATAATATATATTTCCTTCTAAATCCTGTTCCTTTTTATACTCTTCGATTCTAACGTCCAACGTGTCCAACCCATTAACGACAGAATTATAATAGAGCAGATAAGATTCCAGGGAACATTCACCTGTATAACAAAGCTTCCTTAAAAAACGCTCTGTTTGAACCGTTTCCCAGTCTTCAATAATTTTATTTTCTCTTTCCGTATAAAGGAACACGCACATAAGGCACAGCAAAAGACTTGTACTAATAATGAGAACACATCTTTGCGCAATTTGCATTATTTATAACCTTCCTCATAAATAATATTTTCTGTAGAAACAGATGCGTGAGAAATCCTTCTTCCTAATTCCTGATATGCCATTCTGCAGGCACTATACTGCTTTAACAATATACCTGTTGCCCATACAAATATAATCAGTATCATTGCCTGCATGAGAAACTTTTTTACACTTCTCATTACTTTTGAATAAATACCAAAGCTGATATTTCCCGGTTCTCATCATAGACTACCGTAGATGTGAAGGAAGCATTCGGATTGATGTATCTCATTGAATTGGTCTTATCGAGAATATCCTGCAAAACTGTAGAATCTTTCTCTTGAATTCCACTATAGGTATATTCCTGCGCCGTTTCGTTTTTCTGGATAATATATCCATTGGATACTACAACCTTTACTCCGTCTTCCTCCTTTAAGTTCTTTATTAAATCAATAATCTGACTTCCGGAAGCCGTAGAATTATCGTAGTTTTTAAGTTTTGCATTATCAAACTGAGATACTATTTCATCATAATCACTGATAGAACTATTAATACTTGCATTTCCTTTCTTATAAATGGTTACCGCAACAAAACATATTGCCACCACAATTAAAATCCCCACTGCATTTTTAATAAAACTCTTTGAAGCACTCATTATCTTTCTCCTTCCTTTTCTCTCATTAACAAAATTTCTTTAATTACTGCATTTTCATCCCTTACTACACTACACCGATATTTTGCATATGGACTAATATATTTTTCCGAGTCAATATCCCGTAATAACCCCAATTCACTTCGCTCCGTTACAGAGAATGTTTTTTCATTATACGCAACGACAACCGGAAGTTCATATCCATCCACCATTTTTTTAATATATCCGACAGCAGTCAATCCATCCACCACAAGTCCGTCATACTTCGCAATATCATACTCCTCCATCATAATAATTCTTTCTTCCTGCTCTGCTTCTAATAACGATGTTACTTTTATTGTCTTTTGAAACATTTGCATACCGATAAATATCAAAGCAACCAATAAAGATAAACCTACCGCCTCCATCAGAAACTCTTTACTAACTTGCATAAATTTCACCTCTCTTTACATCTGCATTTCTTCCAGAAGTTTAAACACATCCGATACACTTTGCAGGGAATGCAGAAAAAACGGAAGAATAAAATATACCCCTACAGAAAGAATCATGGGAATTTGTGATAAAAGTTCCATGGCATCTCTTTTTTTCTCTTGCGCCACCTCCGCATCCAGACGGCTTATCTTTTCCAGCAGCCTTCGATCATTTTCTACTTCCGCAAATGCTTTTTCTATTCCAACTTCATCCACTGACAAAAACGCATCCGCCAATGGCTCCATTCCGGCATGTATTTTACTCCCGTCTGTTTTCATACGAAGTAAGGCAGCTTTGGAATCGGAACCGTAAGAATTAATACATCTCCTCAAAACACCTTTAAAGCAATTAGAAAAAGATTCCATATCCTCTAATAATCCAAGTACAGTTATCCCGGGAATTCTACGTTCCATAAGTACCACCGATTGAAACTGCTTTACCTCATACTCTGCCTCTGCCCGTATCATTCCTATTTGAAAAATCAGTTTTATTAACGGCAATATGCCCACTACAACTCCACTAAAAATACATAACAGGAATTCCAACAAACTTCCTTTTGTTTTAGTATACAATTGCAGTTTTTCCATTATTTCTTCTATAACCGCCTGCTCTGTAAACTCATTTCCAAGTCTTATCCGTTTCCGTAACATTTCCCGTATAGTCTCTTGCTCTACATTCTGTTCCTGTCTGCATAGGTCCGTTATTTCAAGAATATATCCCTCAATTAAATCCTTTTTATCAGCAGAAACTACCGGAGCAATTTCTTCTATGTTTTCCACACGTTCCAAAATGGCTTTTCTTTCCTGTAAATGGTTTGTTGTAAAAAACAACATCATCATACAAGCGGCCAAAACACCTTTCAGAAACATTTTGACGCAGAATTTCCCATAATTCTCATGCTCTCCGGATTGTAAAATAATCGTCCGGATAATCGTACTGATTTTTCCGTTTGATTGTTCTATTCTCTTTACAAATTTTCTCGTAATATTCCACTCAAAAATTATGTCAGTAATAAAAATCCGGTCTTTATTTATTCCTGAAAACAATGCTATTTCCTTTGCATTCGTAATTAAATCATAGATTGCAATAGTCATCACAAAAATTAACGTTTCCAATATTCGTCCGGTTCCTGCATAAAAGAAATCCAATTCAGGAGTAAACTCCAGCCCCCAGTATTTTAATACAGGCAACAATAAAAAAGGTGCAATGGTTACAAATACATACCCCGAATAAGCATATAATCTGCGTCGTCTGCGATAAATTTCCTCCATCAGCTCTAATCGGATATGTTCTACATTTTCAGCAAAATAAGAATTTCCCTTTTCTGAGACCTCATACGCTTGGATTAAAAACATTTTCCAATACCGGTTTACATCCCGGCACTCCATATACTCCCTAACTTTCTCCTTTCGGTTACTTTCCATTAGTAAACGGTACATTTCCCATGCCAATTGTTCCATCTCGTAGCTCATTCCGTCCGCGGCGTCTATTATTGCATTTGCAATATGATGGCAAGATAGATAACGATGTTTTACCCTTGATAAATAAAGTAGCAAATCCCGATATACTATATTTTCACGTTCTTGAAGACGATACGCCGGTACCTCTTTACACACGAGATATAATGCCAGCAAAATACTTTCCAACATATACAATTCAGAATTTATCCAGAACATCCTATTCCATATAACAAGCAATACGATGGATATCATTTCTAGAATAAGAATCTCCCGGACACATTGATGTATCAGACCATTCAATTGTTTTTTTCCATATGGACATATCCGAAGAAATTTATTTTTCAAAAAAGTGGACAAATTCCAAATACTCATCTTTTTCCAATATTTGCTTTGCCTGAACATAGGACTCCTTTCCCGGAGGATTAAGTAGTTTTCCCCGTTCTTCGTCCTCATCATAAACATAAATCGGTCGTATATCATAAGTTCTACCCGATTCACTTCGTCCTTTAAAAGAAGGGATTACTTCATTGATATATTGCACATACCGCCTTCCTCCCTTTGCCTTCATATGGATGTCAAATCCCAGACAGCGTACCGCATCTGCCTCCGCCAGTGATTCTTCTGAATATCCTCCGACACATAATTTTGCATTTGTAAAATCTGCAATCATATGCTCTGTCGTAATATAATGAGCCGAAAAAAACAATTGTGATGCAATCTTAGATAAATCCATAGCCATAACTGCCACCGCTGCTGAATTAATCTCACCTACAGCAAATATCTGACCTGTCGTTTTTCTTGCAAAAGCCAACACTTCCGTGACCGGTGTGTGTTCTGATACTCTCATTGTCATGGAATTTGCATGCGGAAGAAAGTTCCGGACGTTTAACTCAAAAGAATCCGATTCAATCACACGTATATTCATATCTTTTCTGGTTTCTGTTAAGCATGCGCGAAATAAGGTTGTCTTTCCGGTTGCCATTTCTCCGGTAATTGCAATGTTTCTCCCTGAGCGGACCAACTGCCGTAGCAAGCCCGACAACAGAGCTTGTTCCGGATAACTCTGATACAATTGCTCCAGCGAAACCTCCTTTACCGTATCAAATTTTCGTATTAAACCAACCCAGTTTTCTGTTGCAGGAGGTCTTGATACCGATACCCGCCTACCATCCGTTGTTTCCACCACCAACATAGGCCGGTTCACAGTCAGTTCCCCTCCTCCTCCATCTTTAATTAAATTACGAAGTACCCTTTGCTGCTCTTCCTCCGTTTCGAAAGAAATGGCATTTAACTTAAAAATACTTCCCTGCGCCATAATATGTATTCCGTCTCTACTAAAACCACCTCCGTTTTCCTTTTCCTCCATAAATGATTTGTAATCATACTGTAGTTCTGTTTTTCCACTCATCCCTATTTGAATTTCTTCAATAAAACCTCTTTGCTGATTTAAAGTATCAATTTTTCCCAGTCCGACAGACATGGCAAATAAAATTTGCGTTAAAATTTTACGTTCCTCTTCTTCAGAAAAATCCGGTGCCAGATTCTTATAAGCAAGCCTTATTTCTCCTTCCGAAACAGAGAAACCGTTTCGGTTCCAATAAAACCGTTCACACAAAAGCCCAAAGCCTTGATTTTCTTTTTCTTTATCCAGTAAAAAAATCATTGCCTCCAATTGCTGCCAAGCTGTCATGTTATCCGGCATATCAAAAGGAATAATTTCAAGATAATCTTCTCTTTTAGGGAAAATTTCTCTGCAAAACTCACCAATTAGTTCCTTTACTACTTCTTTAGCACCATAGTTACCGGAACAGCAGTTTCTGATACAATAAGAAACCATTCTGTGATGTCCTTCCATGCTCTTTCTGAGTCCCGCCTCCAAACAAATGTCTGTGTCACTTGTTCCGGTATATTCATGAAGCATTTCCTGAATTTTTTCTAACGTTTCACGCAAGGACAATTTTTTTGCCAATATTCTCTGCTGTTTTTTTGGCCTGACAAATAAACCCATAATTCTCCTCTTTTTTTATTGCCATTTGGTTCCTCCAAAAATAATCCAACGTTTTTCCCGCGGACATTGCTTCAAAAAAACCAACATTTTGATATATTTCACCTATTATCATTTTTCCATATTTTTTTCCGAGAATTTTTTTATAATAGGGACAATTAAAATTGGAATTCTCAAAACCACCTCCGAAAACCACGCCAAAATTTATCATTTTCAACAGTTCCTCTTCTTCCCTAATAAATTTTTCCAGATATAGCGGATCCTGTGGCAGTACAACAACCGCCAAATCCGCTTTTTTCATATAGGAAACTGCAATTTTTCTATTACCGCTTTCCAGGTCCAAAAAAACAACATCAAACACACGTTTCAATTGTTCGGTCAGAATATTAAAAATAAGTTTACCGTCACCAACTTCACCTTGTGTATTGGGATAAAGATATAACGATTTCATTTGAAGAGGAATACCATAGCGTTCAATAATCTCTTCCGAAAGTTCCCTTTGCCTGATATACAATTTCAAAGCATCAATTCCGAAATTCTCAAACATTTCTTTTTGTCCAAACAGCATTTCCGGGTTATATAATTTTTGGGGCAGCACTAAGGAATCTTTTTCTGTATAGCTCACCGCCACCCTTAAATCCGGATACTGAAGCATAAAGCTGCTTACAATTGCGCATAATGAGGAGGTAGTCTTCCCATGACCTTTATAGGGAGACCAAAATGTAACCATTTTCCCCATACCATCACCATCCCCTTTCTATATTTTTTTCATTTGTTTCCGCACAAATTCCTCTTGGTATTCAGGAGCTGCCATTTCAACCAGTGATATCAATATTCTTTTCATTCCCGGCGATAATCTTTTAATTTCACATCTCGTATATGCCCCCAAACTACATCTGGACCGAATATCCCTCTCATCATAAGGAAGGTCTTTAAATTCGTTGTCCTTTCCGGCCAATGCAGCCAAATATTCCTCCGAATGTTTCATTGCTATAAGATTTCTTATTACCAAGAAGCTTTTGCATTCCCAAGGCCCGGTATTGTGCAGCAATGCCGCATGTGCAGGAACACCGTCCGTTATCATAATCAGTTTCCCGCATTCATAAAGTTTGGGATGATTTAAACGATATCCAAACAGATAGAAAATCAAATCATACTCTTTTTGGTTCACCCCCTTGTTTGTTATCCGACATCCGCAATATTCTCCTTCCTTCCATGTTTTCCCCCGTTCTGTCCGTATATTTAACATTTCACATAACAACTCTTGTTCCGTTCTATCCACAATAACTACTTTTTTCCCCAATGTCTGTAAAACCCGTCCCAGATATATTGCTATATCTTCACATTCATATCCGATAAAACCTATTACCTTTTCCATACAGCAACTTCCTTCCTTGAAGCTCCGTATAAAATCCGTATTCCCCAATCATTACCGGCCGGTGGTCGAATTGCTGTCAAACAGGTACCATCTTCACGAACATAATCAAGCATCGGTTCTATCATCGTTAAATCCCCTTTCTTTTCCTTTGCAACTGCACATTTTATTATTCTGATTAACTCCTCCTTTGTATCAATTTTTAAAAACGGAAGGCGTATTATCAAGCCATTAAAGCAAACTCCTACCCTTTCTTCCGCCCGTTCCCATTCAAAAAGCGGAGGACATAGTTCTCCAATCAATATTCCATCCGGCGCTATTCGTTCCAAGACCTTCAAAACCCCTAAATCTAATCTGTCCATCAGGCATTGTACAAAAAATTCTTTTTTCTCCTCGTCAGAGAGAAACAATCTTCCTTCTGAACACCATTGTAAATACATGTCCTCTACGTCAACATCCGTTACTGTACAATAATCCATCTTTCCTTCCACAAACATGTAACTTCTTCCATACTCTTTTTCCAGTACAAAAAGCATAATTTCAAATTTATTTCTTGGAGACAAATATCCTGCCTGTCCAAAAGGAATAAAAAACTGTTCAATTTCTTCTACTGTTAGCTTTTGTTCATAAAATAATATTTCGTAAATATCTTCCTTTATTTGTTCACTTTTCAGTCGGTTACTTCCCATAAATTCCCGTTTCTCCAACTGTAATTTTAACCACTGAACAAAATCTTCTTCTGAGTATTGTAAGATATCTGTCATTGTCTTTTTTGCATCAAACGTTGTTCCAACGCTATCCTGCTTTCTCCTTCCGTTTTTTCTTTTCCTAACAATAGCAACACATCCTGATTGGCAATATACGAAATCTGACCTTTTTCTTTATGATCATATTCAGGGTATTCCACTACATACAACTTGGTTTTACCATACTCGCGTGTATCTGAAATAGCAGAAGAAACCAACAGAAATTCTTCTTCTGTAAGAGCAATCACCATACCGTGACCTTTACTGCATTCTAAAATAATCTTGTCCGCTAAAACCACATACTCCTCCGCATTTCCATAACGAATTCTCAAATCAATCCGGTCTCCTTGCTGTATATGTTCCGGAATATATGCATCTTCAAGAAAATATTCCCTGACATTTTCATCCGAATGACATATCATTATTTCAGTCATGCAAGTCCCTTCTCCAATATCCAAAGCTAATGCTTTTCCCAAATCTTCCTCTGTTATAAAGAACTCCTGTGGGTAATCCGAATATCGGATTTGTCTGTCTAATTTATCTTCCGTAAGTACCGTACCCTTAGGAAGTTTTTCTGTTGTCACATATACAGTTTTTTCAAAAGAAAACAGTTTTTCCTCCAGAAACATCGCATTTTCCCTGCATTTCTTCCACCCAAGATATTCATACACCGAAAGGGAAACAGTAAAAATAAACGTCATAACAATTATAGTATTTCCGATTCTGTTCCACTTTTTCTTTTTATAATTTCTATTCATCGTCCTTTTCCTTTGCGTTTATGCGCTTTCCCTGCTCCTGTATTTTCTTAACTATCTTTTTTATACATGTAATAAATGTGTGATTCTGTTCTTCACCAATGCGATGCATGCTATCAGAAACAAATCGTCCTAAATTTCCTTCCTCGCACGCTCTTAAAAAATCCCTATTTTCAGTAATAATTCCTATATTATTACTATATATTCCATAATCTTCCTTAAGTCTTTGCGACGAATACCCGGAATCACGTTGATAATTCACAAAAATAAATATTGCCTTGGAAATTAACGATGAAAATCGTTCAAAGAAATTATGAATATCTGTTTTGTTTTGCGAAAAGAAAACAACAATTAAATCTGCTTCATCTAAAACATTTTTTGATTCGGCAATACTGCATTTAGCCATATCCAACATATAAAATGTATCATCCGGTGTTTTATAATAAAACATGCTTTGTTCAGCCACATCCGGCGGATATATGATTGTAAGGCTGCTCATTGGCATTTCCAAAATATTATTTAGACGATTTCTTTTCATGCGCCATAGCATTCCATGATATTCCGGAGAACCGTAAAGAAAACAATACGGTGTATGAGCAAGTCCTTCCTCCAGAATTCTTCTGGAAAAACAGTCCTGCATCATTTGATTACTGATATAATTGCTGCTTAGTACGACATTGCATTTACAATCAATTGCAAGCATTACACCTATGACAGCAACATAATTGGCTACGCTATCAGATTCTCTGATACCGTTCCAAAAAGCCACCTTCATACAAACACTCCTTCTTCTCATATTTAACAAGAGTAGTTGCATATAGGATATAATTGGGGGATTTTTTACTGAATTGTAACGGACAATAAAGAAACGCATAAGATTGGGGATTGCGTTTTCTTTACTCAATAATATGATAGCCCTTGTTTTCGATTTTGTAAAGATGTTTCTTCATTGTAAACATCAACAAAATAAATGTGTGATTTTTATTACATTTTCACAAAAAAATCAGCATAAAATATTCATGAAAAACTATAAAACCCTTTATTTATGCGGGTTTTATCACTTTTTAAAAACAAGGAGGAAAAATTAGTAAAATGACCCCATTTTCCCTTTCACAAGACGCCGTACTTAAGAAATTAGACACTTCCCCAGACGGACTATCACAAAAGACTGCCGAAAAACGTCTGCAGTCTTTTGGTCCAAACCAACTTGCTACCGGCAAAAAAGAAAGCATTCTTCATAAGTTCTTCGCTCAATTTAAAGACTTCATGATTATTGTTCTTTTATGCGCCGCCGGAGTCTCCTTCCTGCTCTCGCTTTTGGAAGGACATGCGGATTTTGCCGACCCTGTCATCATTCTAATTGTTGTAACTTTAAATGCTTTGCTCGGTGTCATTCAGGAAACCAAGGCCGAACATTCCTTAGAAGCATTGCAAAAACTTTCCGCTCCTCATGCCAATGTCCTTCGGGACGGAAAACGTCAAAACATTCCTTCCGCCGGTCTTGTTCCCGGTGATATTATCTTTCTGGAAACCGGCAACATGGTTCCTGCCGATGCAAGACTGCTTCACAGTACCGGACTAAAAACCGATGAATCCTCCCTTACCGGAGAGTCTTTAACCGTGGATAAGCAGGCAAATTCCATCTTCCCTGAAAGTACTCCTTTGGGCGACCGTATCAATATGGTATATTCCTCCTCTATTGTAGCTGCCGGTCATGGTTGTGCTGTTGTTACCGCCACGGGCATGAACACGGAGGTTGGCAAAATTGCCTCTCTGATTCTTTCCTCCGCCCCAACCGAAACACCATTACAAAAACGTCTGGCGCAGGCCGGAAAGATACTTGCCCTTTTGGTGTTGGGAATCTGCGTTATTTTATTTTTTATCGGCATCTTCCAGGGAATTCCGATGGTTGCCATGTTTATGACAGCGGTCAGTCTGGCGGTAGCCTCTATTCCGGAATCCCTGCCTTCCGTCGTTACCATCATGCTCTCCCTGGGTGTACAGCGGATGGTAAAACAAAACGCCGTCATCCGAAAGCTTCCGGCCGTAGAAACCCTGGGTTCTGCTACCTATATCTGCTCCGACAAAACCGGAACACTGACCCAGAATCATATGACTGTTACAAAAACTTCTACTTTCACCTCTCCGGAAGGACTGCCTTCCATGACACATATGGCATTACTCTGCAGCAATGTTTCCATTGAAAATCAACAGGTGGAAGGGGAAGCAACAGAAAAAGCACTGGCAGAATATGCTTTGCGGGAGGGTCTGCCTCAGTCTTTACAAAATGAATATCCCCGCATTTATGAAATCCCTTTTGATTCTACCCGTAAATGCATGACAACGGTTCATAAAATGCCGGATAAAGAGCATTTTCTTGTCATTACCAAGGGTGGCTATGATGTTTTACTTAACATGTGCAGCCTTTCTTCCGGAAGGCTTTCTTCTTCCCGCCTTACCCATGATACCATGACAAAGGAAGCGCTCCGTGTGCTTGCATTGGCCTATAAAATAATCCCGGCAGACACCTCCCTGCTTTCGAATTCTCTGGAAAGAAACCTAATACTCTATGGTTTGTTTGGTCTGATGGATCCGCCACGTCCGGAGGTAATTCCGGCAGTAAAACAGTGTCAGGAAGCAGGAATCACTCCTGTAATGATTACCGGCGATCACAAAAATACCGCCTGTGCCATTGCTGAAAAACTGGGCATCTTACGTCCCGGAAATCTCGCTATGACCGGCGCAGAATTAGATGCTGTATCCGATGAGGAATTGCAGAAAAACATAGGTGAATATACGGTCTTTGCCAGAGTGTCTCCGGAACATAAAGTCCGTATCGTAAAGGCACTTCAGGCCCGCGGAGAAATTGTTGCCATGAGCGGTGACGGCACTAACGATGCACCGGCTTTAAAAACGGCCGACATAGGCTGTGCCATGGGGCTTTCCGGCACGGATGTGGCGAAAAACGCTTCCGACATGATTTTAATGGATGATAACTTTGCAACCATCGTCTCTGCTGTCCGGGAAGGCCGCGGAATATATGAGAACATACGCAAATCAATCCAGTTCCTTTTATCCTGCAATATCGGTGAAATCATTACTATTTTTATGGCTATTTTGTTTCGCCTTCCATCGCCTTTAGCCGCCGTGCAGCTACTGTGGGTAAATCTGATTACCGACTCACTGCCTGCCATCGCCCTTGGCATGGAACCTCCGGAGCAGGATAGCATGAAACGTCCGCCGGTTTCTCCAAAGGAAGGTCTTTTTACCGGAAATCTCCTGTTTAGTATTGCAGTAGAAGGAATTTTAATCGGCTCCTTAACCTTGTTTGCCTATGTTGCCGGTATGAGACACTTAGGAAACGGAAGCACCATGGCCTTTGCCGTTTTAAGTTTTTCCCAGCTGTTCCACGCCTACAACATGAGAAGCCGCCACTCTCTTTTCGAGGTTGGTTTTTTCAGCAATAAAGCAATGAATATATCCTTCCTTATATGCACCACACTTCAGCTTCTGGTAATCACAAATCCTTGGCTGCAAGGCATATTTGAGGTAACTGCGCTGACACTGCCACAATGGCTTGTGGTTATTTCCTGCTCGGTTGCACCGGTTATTTTTATGGAATTACAAAAGCATGTTGCAAAAAGTGCCAAAGAGGATTAAAATAGTACTGTTATATTGACAGAAAGGAAGTGCATCTTTATGGCTGATGATAAAAATTTCACCCCGGTATTACCATTTGATTCTACCTTTGGTGAGTATTTTTCCACCTATGATACTTTGCCGTATCGTTGCGACCGCGACCTTTGTCATCCAAATATTACAAAAAGTACCGGAAATGTTGTAAAATACTACGAATATAAAGTAGATGAGAAAAAAGCTATCATTTCCGAAGAATAATACGGAGGTACAAAACCATGAAACTTTGGGGCGGACGCTTTACCAAAGAAACCAACCAGCTGGTACATAATTTTAACGCATCCCTCTCCTTTGACCAGAAATTTTACAAGCAGGACATTAACGGCAGCATTGCCCATGTAACCATGCTTGCCAAGCAGGGAATTTTAACAGACGACGAACGTGACACCATTATCACAGGATTAAAAGGCATTGAAGCAGATATCACATCCGGCGCCTTAGAATTCGACGAAGCCCAGGAAGATATCCACAGCTTTGTAGAAGCAGTGTTAATCGACCGCATCGGAACCGTAGGTAAAAAACTCCATACCGGACGCAGCCGTAACGACCAGGTTGCCCTTGATATGCGCCTTTACACCCGTGATGAAATCGATGAACTCGACAAACTGCTTTACGATTTATTAAAGACTATTTACAACATTATGGAAGCAAACCTTACCACCTATATGCCGGGCTTTACCCATTTACAAAAGGCCCAGCCGGTAACACTTGCCCACCATTTCGGAGCATACTTTGAGATGTTCCTCCGTGACCGCGACCGCTTAAAGGATATCCGTAAGCGGATGAACTACTGTCCTCTCGGTGCCGGTGCCCTGGCAGGAACCACCTATCCGTTGGACCGTGCCTACACAGCATCCTTGCTTTCTTTTGATGGTCCAACCAGAAACAGCATGGATTCCGTATCCGACCGCGACTACTTACTGGAAACTTTAAGTGCCCTGTCCATCTGCATGATGCACCTTAGCCGTTTCTGCGAAGAAATCATTATCTGGAACTCCAACGAGTACCGCTTTGTAGATATTGATGACAGCTACTCCACCGGAAGCTCCATTATGCCGCAGAAAAAGAATCCTGATATTGCGGAACTTGTCCGCGGTAAAACCGGCCGTGTATATGGCGCTCTCACCTCTCTTCTTACCACAATGAAGGGCATTCCTCTTGCTTATAACAAGGATATGCAGGAAGACAAAGAGATGACCTTTGATGCCATCGACACCGTAAAGGGCTGCCTTGCTTTATTTACCGGCATGATTGCTACCATGAAGTTCAACAACGACGTTATGGAAGCCAGTGCAAAGAACGGTTTTACCAATGCCACCGACGCTGCAGACTATTTGGTAAATCACGGCGTTCCTTTCCGTGATGCCCACGGTATCATCGGCCAGCTGGTACTTCTTTGTATTGAAAAGGATATTTCCCTCGACGAACTGTCTTTAGAAGAGTATAAAAAGATTTCTCCTGTTTTCGAAGAAGACATTTACGAAGCTATCCGCATGCAGACCTGTGTTGAACGCAGAAACACCATCGGTGCCCCGGGGCTTACCGCTATGCAGGAAGTTTTAGAAGTTTACAAAGAATATTTGAATCAGTAATATAAAACCCCACCGGAATTCCGATGGGGTTTTGTTTATCTTTCATCTGTTGCATCATGCTTTGGATTTTTCTTAATAACGTTGGCAGCCAAAGTAAGAGATGCCATTACCTGGGTTTCAAAACCATTGTCAAACTCACAAAGCTTTGTCATGAGCTCACCCTGTGTGGTTGCCACATATTTGGATGGCAGACGGTTTAATGCGTAGGATGCAATGTCCAAACGGCACTTTTCGCATTTACAGCAGTCCAGATTATCAAGAATGCGGTCCAGTATTACAATTACATAATCTTCCATAATATTTCTAAGAATAATCTGCATTGCCATCCTCCTAAAAGTAATTTTCTTATCATAATATACTGTACCACTAAAGGTGAATTTTGTCAAAAAAATATTTTCATTTCACATCTTGCCAAATGAATAAAAATATGGTAATATTCTAATGTTGCTGGTGTGGCGGAATGGCAGACGCAGCAGACTCAAAATCTGCCATAGGCAACTATGTGCGGGTTCAAGTCCCGCCACCAGCATTAAAGCGCGATAGGTTCTCCTACCGCGCTTTCTTTTTTACAGATAAAAAAACAAGAGCACGCTCTTTTGAACGTGCTCCTCTTTTTTCTTAGAAATACTTTTTATTACCCCAAAGATTGCTCTTTTTGAGGTCCAGATATTCGTTATACGCTTTTTCCAGAATCTGCTTCTCGTTTGCAAACTTCAGCAAATGATACGCCTCGTGGAATTTGTAATATCCGGAATCCGTAAAGTACTCTTCCCGTTGCGGCTTGCTATAATAGCTGTCTGACATCATTAAATACCAATGAACGTCCTTTAATACTGTATTTTGCGGCGTATTAAATGTATACTGGCTCTTGCCCACATACTTAATAATCGACGCATCGGCTCCGGTTTCTTCTTTTACTTCACGGATGGCGGTTTCTTTGTATTCTTCGCCTTCTTCTACCGTGCCCTTAGGAAGCACCCAGCCTTCGTACTTGTTTTTGTAATTCTTATACAGTAATAAAATCTTTCCTCTAAAAATAACTACACCGCCACAGCTCGTTGCCTCTACCATCGCAATTCCTCCGTTATGTGGTGTGTTTTTCTACAACTGTCCTATAGTATACAACATTTAGAATCATATTTCAACCCACTAACGAAGTTTCCTTGCAATTTTAGAGAGATTTTATATTTTACCGTTCAAAATAAGCTTCCAGAATCTTCTTTGCGGCCGGCACCGCAACCTTACTTCCGGTACCGGCATGTTCCGCCAAAACCACCACTGCAATCTGCGGATTGTCTGCCGGTGCAAAGCATACATACCAGGAATGCGTGCCTTGTGCAGTTTCCGCCGAACCGGTTTTCCCTGCCACTGTAATGCCACGTTCCGCAAACTCCTGCATTTTATCTTCCGATGCAGCCACCATATAACCGTTTAAAATCTCCGCCACTTCTTCAGACAATACAGTTACTTCTCCTGCCGGACCGTATTGCTCCACCAAATCCCCTTCGCAATTTTCCAGCCGTTCCGCCACATAAGGAAGCTTCAGTACTCCGCCATTCGCCACGGCAGAAGTCAGCATCAGCTGATGAAACGGTGTCACCAGGGTTTTACCCTGGCCAAAGCTTGCCTGGACACGTACTGCATCTGTTGTTTCTGCATTTATGGAAAAAACACTTTCTGTATAGTCTAATGTACCCTCAAAAATGGTTCCGAAGCCCATTTCTTCCGCCACTGCCATAAAATCCTCATCGGAAATCTGCTCCGCCATATAGGCATAAGCAGTATTACAAGAGTTAGCAAAAGCTTCTCTTAAGCTCTGTGTCCCGTGGGCTTTTTCGTTATTACAGTGTACCGTTGTGTTACGGAATCTTGCCGTACCGTCACAAGTATAAGTAAACTCTGTCTCTTCATTCTGACGCAAGAAAGCGGCTGTAGTTACAATTTTAAATACCGACCCCGGCGGATATAAGCCGGCGGTCATCCGGTTCAAAAACGGGGCATCTGTGCGCTTCTGTAACCCTTCCCACTGCACAGACAGCTCGTTAGGATCGTACGACGGCGTAGAAACCAGAGCCAGAATACGTCCGGAACTTACTTCCATAACTCCAATGGATCCCGCGTAGCCGTTCAATGCTTCATATGCCGTTTTCTGAAGTTCCAAATCAATGGTAGTGACAAGGCTATTCCCTTCCAAAACCTCTCCGGAAGATTTCTTTTTCCATTTCTCCCACACGGGAATATCCACGGAATACATCTTCTGCCAGTATGTTGCTTCCAGCCCGGTACGTCCCATATTCATTTGCCCGGTAACAAATACCGCAGCTTCCCCGTGAGGATACATCCGGTAAAACACTCCATCCTCTCCTAAAATACTTCTGGCAAGAATGGAACCGTCTGCCGTACGGATTTGTCCTTTCAGCATGGACTTTTCCGTAGCTGCAATTCTCCGGTTATATTCATTGTAGTAATTATCCTTTGCTTCCTTTGCCGTTACAGTTAAGAACCAGGAGGTCATCACGCACAGCAACAGTAAAATAGCTGCACAAACCACAACCATACGTATCTGCTGTCCATTATAATACAATATCTTTTTTTCATTGGTTCCTTTTTCTTCTTCCGCTCCCCGCATGGCCTGAATTCCTTGGAATAAAAATACAGAGCTGAACAAAGAGCTTCCTCCGTAGCTGATAAAGCTGAGGGTTACTCCTGTGGACGGAATCAGCTTGATTACACCGCCTACATTTAGAAACAACTGTACACCAAACAAAGCCACAGCGCCGGTAGTTACCGCAAAGAAAAACGGCTGTTTTCTCTCCAACGCCAAAGCCATCATCCAAATGATACAGTTAATATATACCGTAAGCAATAACGCCGCAAAGATAATACCAAATTCTTCGGCAATCGCAGAAAATATAAAATCACTTTTTACAATCGGTACTGTTTTAGGCATGCCTCCATACAGTCCCGTTCCAAACCAGTCGCCGCTTCCAATAGCAAATAAAGACTGAGCAACCTGATACCCTTCATCCTCGATGCAGGAAAACGGATTTTGCCATGCCATCACACGTTCCCGGATATGGCCGGAATACCAATAGGCAAGCAAAGCTGCCAGACTTCCGGAAAGTAAGGCTGCCGTTGGAAACAACACATCTGCGCTTACCACAAACAGCATCAGCAGATACACCGTAAAGAAAATCAGCGCCCCACCAAAATCGTTGGCAAGGGCCAGCAGTCCCACATGTAATGCCGCTACCACACTAACCCAAAGAAGATTACTGTATTTGCTCTTTGTTTCTCTTATCAATAGTGCAGCCATGGATAAAATAAAAGTAAGTTTCACAAATTCCGAAGGCTGAAAGGTAACATTTTGGATAGTCAGCCAGTTTTTAGCCCCAAACGCTTCACTGCCCACGGCCAGTACAACCGTAAGCATTCCGATACCAACTAACGTATACAGCCTTCCCAGGCCCATCAGCTTTGGAAAACGTTTTAATATCCATGGTAAGAAGGAACACAGGCAATATGCCGTCACCGACATAATAAACTGTTTGACTGCGTTATCAAAGGACAGTCTGGCCAGCACCACATCCCCAACAGCCAGGAGTAACATCATATTTTGGTACAGCATAGGGATACCGCGCACATATACCCGCTTTTGAATTAAATCTGCCAAGATAAAAAAGGCAAGCTGAAAAAAATACAGCGGTAATAAGCGAAACTCTCCTGATGCCAAATACAGCACCAGAAATCCGACACCATGCAGCAAATAGCGGCAAATCCCCATACAACGAGTGAAACCCGCCTCCCATCGGCGGGTCCACATCAAAACGTAAGCCGCTGTCACATAAAGTGCCAACAGAAAAATCAATATAAAATTAGAAGTAGCTGTAATCCATGTTGTCATCCAAATACCTCTTATCTTACTCTATTCCTCTCTTAAAATGCCCCTTGGTAAACGGCCCTTTGAAAGCAATTATGTCACCTTCAAAAAATGCCCGGAGTACTTCTTGCATCTCTTCCACCGTTTCCAGCGTAAAATCAAGCCGCCAGCCTGCAGGAGTGAATTTTTTCTGCACATCCGTACCAAGCAGTGAAAAGCACGCACTGTTATAAATGATGTTATAACAGCAATCGCAATTCTGCCGTACCGGAAACTCTGCTCCCATACGGTCTTTTAACACAATTCCCTCCGCTTTTTTACCACCGGAACAAGTAAGCACATTATCTCTGACGCACTGGGCAGATACCATAAGCGGAATTCTTCCGTAGATGATGAAATCGCAGTTGCTGACACCAAGACTTTTAATCTCATCCTCATTCAGTTCCACCGGAACGGTAAAACGATGATATCCCTTTTCCTGATAAAACTGCTTTGCCCACTGCTGGAATACATACAGGTTATAATTTAAACGGACCTCATATTGCTCATCCAGCCCGGTTTCCTTCAAGAAGGTAAGCTCCTCTAAAGATTTTGCCAAAAATCCGTCCATATCGCAGGACTGCAGTTCCTTTACAATTGCCGTATATTTTTCTTTTTCCTTCCTACGGAAAATATGAGGCAGCACAAGAAACGCTTTTTTACCTGCTTCCTTAGCCATTTTGCAAAGTTGCAGGGAATTTTTGTATACACCACCCGGCACATCTACATAAATTGTGGTTATGCGGGAATCTTTGATGGCAACCTGACATTGTTCCTCTGTAGAAACCAAGACAATTATCTCTGTTTCTTTTTGCGGTTCCTGCACTGTAAGTTCTGTTTCTGAAACTGCAGGCTTTTCTCTCCGGTAGCCCTTTAATATTTCCTCAGAAAGCTGTTCAAAAGCAGTCCGACGCAGTTCCTTAATTTTACCCATTGGTAAAAAGGTTTTCTCATTAGTTACAATGCCCAGATTTTCAAAGAAAAACTCACTTTCACCGGTTTTTAAAAGCTGTGCCCTTATTTTTTCTTCGGTAACCGGCTGATTTTGTGCCACCATGACATCATCTCCGGTTACGGTCACAAAAACTTCTCTTGTATTTTGGGAATCCCCGCCCGGATTCAATCCGCTCTTCCCATGAACCAAACAGCTTACCGTAAGTGTTGCCGGCTGTCCAGGAAGCGCAGTAAACTCTGCTTTTACAGGCATCTGCACTTTAGCATCTACATAATTTTCTTTTAATTCATTTAACAGGCTCTCATTTTTTGTACGGAAAACAGGCTGCCCGGACGTAATCGGAAAACCTTTCTTAACATTGGTGCTGTACCAACCTGGCTTTTCCTCAATGCCGGCCTTCCCGGCAGTAAATTCATAAACCTCACCGGATGCATCCCGGATTTCCAACACATCCTGAGGATTTAGCGGCTTCTCTAACTTAATATTGGCACGGATTCCCTTACCGGAAACAACTTCACCAACTAAAGTTCCTGTATGATTTGGACGCTCCATGGCCATCATTTCTTTTCCGTGATACTGCACAAAGTAGCCCTTGGTAAAACCGCCACGGTTATATAAGTCAGCCACCCGGTCGGTCTGCTCATTTAACACATCCGGATGTTTTTTCAAATACTGATAAAAGCCTTCTTCCCCGTATTCGAAATACAGGTCTGTCATAAGACGATACGCCGCCGCAACTCCGGCGGTATATTCCGGACGCTTCATACGCCCTTCAATTTTAAAGGAATCAATGCCTGCCTTTACCAAGTCAGGAATCCGGTCTAAGGTACACAAATCCTTTGGACTGAGGACATATAAGCCATTTTGCACTTTTCTTCCGTCTTCCAGCACATCATACGCCATGCGGCATGGCTGGGCACAACGCCCCCGATTACCGCTTCTTCCGCCAATCATGCTGCTGAGCAGACACTGGCCGGAATAACAATAGCAAAGAGCACCGTGGACAAAGCACTCGATTTCCAGATTTGTTTCTTCACGGATACTTCTGATTTCTTCCAGGGAAAGCTCTCTTGCCGGCACCAGACGGGTTACCGGATATCCGGACAGCTGCTTTATGCCGTCTGCCGATACCAGAGTCATCTGGGTACTTAAATGCACCGGCAAATTCGGAAAATGCGCAGCAAGAAAATGCAGGACTCCTACATCCTGCACGATTACGGCATCTACGCCTGCTCTATAGTATTTTTCCAAAAAAGGAATCAGTTCTTTCGTAAGTTCCTGCTCTTTTAAGAGAGTGTTGACCGTAAGATAAATTCTGCGGTCTTTGGAGTGCACATAATCGATAGCGGAAAGCAAAGTATCTGTTTCCGGATTATCTGCATAGGCTCTTGCACCGAATTTGCTTCCGCCGATATACACTGCGTCTGCACCGGCGGCAATGGCTCCCTTTAAACTCTCTACAGAGCCTGCCGGAGCTAAAATCTCCGGCTTTCTCTGTGAAAAATTCATGTTAAAATCTCCTGTTTAGCCAAAATAACCGGCTCCATAAATTAGTATCTGCGTTTTAACTCTTCAACTTCTGCTTCCATGCGGATTAAACGCTTCTGCAGCTCTAGGTTTTCGTCCTTCATGGCACGGCTCTCCTGCTCAAAGGTTTCCAGCTTTGCCTGCAGACCGATAATTTCTCTCTTTAAATCCACATTTTCTTTTTGCTTTTCGGAGTATTCCCTCTCGATTTCTTCCTGGTTTTTCTTAACCTTAAAGTAGTCGTCCGCAATATTGATTTGCAGAAGAATATTCACAATATCGGAATCCAGCTTCGGAAAACCGCCGTTCTGCTTTAATTCGTCGGTTTTCGAATTGATATAGGAAGCAATGCTCTGTAAGTATTCTTCGCTTTCGTAACCACCCATGTTGTATTGTTTTCCACCGATAACAACCTTTACATCATTTCGCTTTTTCATATGTTTAAGTCCTACCTCTCCTATGCTTCACTGCCCGGTACCGGCAAGCCGAAATGCCGGTAAGCCAGTTCCGATACTACTCTTCCTCTTGGGGTACGTAAAATTAAACCCTGCTGCACCAAAAACGGCTCGTTTACTTCTTCTACCGTTCCCGGATCTTCACCAATGGTGGTTGCCACCGCTTCGATTCCCACCGGTCCTCCGTGGAACCGTTCTATCATGGTTTTAATAATTGCCCGGTCGTTTTGGTCAAGTCCAAGCTTGTCTACTTCTAAGAAAT
>JAZNXI010000192.1:0-3612 GCA_045593825.1 Lachnospiraceae bacterium | reverse complement strand
GTACAGCGTTACCGCTGCTGGGATTCCTGTATGTACTCCGATTTCACCATGATGGCTCACGGTAACAACCGTACCAGCCAGATGCAGAGATTCCGTCAGCGTTTCATGCACAAGTTAGTATACTTCACTGCAAACAACGACGGCATGTACTCCTGCGTAGGCTGTGGCCGCTGCGTGGAAAAATGTCCGGCATCCTTAAATATTGTTAAGGTAATCAAAGCTTTTGAAAATCAGGGAGGTGACCGGTAATGTGCGATTGTACTTGTCATGAAAACTACACACTGGATACCTTAATTCCAATGGTTGGTGTGATTACAGACATCCGTCAGGAAACTCCTGACGTAAAGACCTTCCGTGTCAATGCTCCGGAAGGCGGAAAATTATTCGAGCATATGCCTGGCCAGTGCGCCATGATTTGTGCACCGGGTGTCAGTGAGGGTATGTTCTCCATTACCTCTTCTCCTACAAACAAGGAGTATCAGGAATTCAGTATTAAAAAGTGCGGTATGTTAACCGACTATCTCCACAGCTTAGAGGTGGGTGACCAGATTACCGTGCGTGGACCGTACGGCAACAACTTCCCGGTAGAAACCGAGTTGAAGGGTAAGGATTTATTATTCATCGCCGGCGGTATCGGTTTGGCACCGCTGCGTTCCGTTATCAACTACGTGCTTGATAACCGTGACAACTACGGCAAGGTAGATATCCTTTACGGTTCCCGTTCCGCAGACGACTTAGTTCAGTTAAAGGAAATTCAGGAAGTTTGGATGAATACCCCTGGAGTTAACGTATACTTAACCATCGACCGTCCACAGGAAGGCTGGACCGGCAACGTAGGTTTTGTTCCTTCTTACTTAAAGGAACTTAACTTTGCAGCAGAAGCAAACAAGGTTGCCCTGGTTTGCGGACCGCCTATCATGATTAAGTTCGTTTTAGCTGGCCTTAAGGAAATGGGCTTTAAGGATGAGCAGGTTTACACTACCTTGGAGCTTCGTATGAAGTGCGGCGTTGGTAAGTGCGGACGTTGTAACATTGGTTCCAAGTACGTTTGTAAGGATGGCCCGGTATTCCGTTTCGACGAAATTGACGAGCTTCCGAATGAATACTAAAGGAGAATTGACATGGCAGATATGATTAATATTTACTTATACGGTAAGAAGTATGAAGTACCGGCAAGCTTAACCATCATGGAAGCTTTTGAATATGCCGGCTATCAGTTAGTACGCGGATGCGGCTGCAGAAACGGTTTCTGCGGTGCCTGCGCTACTATCTACAGAATCAAGGGTAAGAATGAATTAGTAGGTTGTCTTGCCTGCTCCACAAAGGTGGAAAACGACATGTGCGTAGCAACCTTACCATTCTTCCCATTGGAGAAGAAGGTTTATGACATCACAGAGATTAAGCCTACCGCACAGGTTATGATGCAGTTATATCCTGAAATTTATGCCTGCGTTGGTTGTAACGCTTGTACCAAGGCTTGTACTCAGGACTTAAACGTTATGCAGTACATCGCATACGCTCAGAGAGGCGAATTCGAGAAGTGTGCGGAAGAGTCCTTCGACTGTGTAATGTGTGGCGTATGTTCCTCCCGTTGTCCGGCAGGTATTTCCCATCCACAGGTTGCTCTTCTTGCAAGAAGACTTACCGGTAAGTACATCCGTCCGGAAGCAGAGCACTTAACCAAGAGAGTAGAAGAAATCGAAAACGGCGACTGCCGCGCAATGATTGAAGCTATCATGGCTAAGCCTCTGGAAGAAATCAAGGAAATGTACAACACCAGAGAAATTGAGAAGTAGGAGGATATCAAAGATGAGTTTAACATATACCGCAGAGATGATGGAATCCGTTAAAAAGGTAGAGGCAGGCAGAGCAGCACGTATCGGTTTTGAGCCAAAGCGTATGACTGCAGACGAAAAGACCGCTTTACTTGAAAAGTTCCATCCGGACTACAATCTCGACAGTTTTGAAGAAATTAAGGTTGGTCCTAATAAGGGTCAGAAGGCTCCGAAGGAATTAGTAGAAACCCTTCAGGGCGAAAGCAGAATCAAGGGCATGAACCTTGATTTAACAAAGGTTGATTACGATGTTGATGTTCTCGTTATCGGTGGCGGCGGTGCAGGTTCTTCCGCAGCAATCGAAGCTAACGAAGCAGGCGCAAACGTAATGATTGTTACTAAGCTTCGTATCGGTGATGCAAACACCATGATGGCAGAAGGTGGTATCCAGGCTGCAGATAAGGAAAACGATTCCCCTGCGCAGCACTACCTTGACGTTATGGGCGGCGGTCACTACGCAAACGTTCCTGAGCTTGTAGAAAAGCTGGTTTGCGACGGTCCTCTTGCTATCAACTGGTTAGATAAGCTTGGCGTTTTATTCGATAAGGATGAAAACGGCAACATGATTACCACCCACGGCGGCGGTACTTCCCGTAAGAGAATGCACGCTTGTGCAGACTACTCCGGCGCGGAAATCATGAGAGTCCTCAGAGATGAAGTTATCAACAGAGGTATTCCTGTTGTTGATTATACAGCAGCTATTGAAATCATTAAGGATACCGATGGTAAGGCAGCAGGTGCTGTTCTTATGAACATGGAAACCGGCGAAATCCTTATTGCAAGAGCAAAGACTGTTATCATCGCTACCGGTGGTGCAGGCCGTATGCATTATCAGGGCTTCCCAACCTCCAACCACTACGGTGCAACCGCTGACGGTTTAGTGCTTGCTTACCGTGCAGGTGCAGCATTACTTTACCAGGATACTCTTCAGTATCACCCAACCGGCGTTGCTTTCCCTGCTCAGATTTACGGTGCACTGGTAACCGAAAAGGTTCGTTCCATGGGCGCTATGTTCGTAAACCGCGAAGGTGAAGTGTTCATGCATCCGCTGGAAACCAGAGACGTTGCAGCTTCCGGTATCATCCGTGAGTGTAAGGAAAGAGGCATGGGTGTTCAGACTCCGCAGGCAGAGGGTATCTGGCTGGATACACCAATGATCGATATGATTCACGGCGAAGGCACACTGGAAAAGAGACTTCCTGGTATGCTTCGTATGTACTTAAGATGCGGCATCGATATGAGAAAGGTGCCAATCGTAATTTACCCAACTCTGCACTACCAGAACGGCGGTATCAAGATTTCCGCTAACGGTATGTCTGATATTGAAAACCTCTATGTTGCCGGCGAGGCAGTAGGCGGAATCCACGGAAGAAACAGACTCATGGGTAACTCCTTATTAGACATCATTGTATTTGGCCGTAATGCAGGTAAAGAAGCAGGCGCTAAGTGCAAGAACGTAGAGCTTAAGGATTTAACCTTATCCCATGTGGATGATTACTCTAAGATGCTCGCCGATGCAGGTATTGAGCCAAAGGTAGTTTCTCCGAAGTTATTACCTGACTACAGACCGGAAGGCGTAACAAGACTCGACAAGTAATAACGGTTTGAAAGAAAAGAGGTAAATTGAAATGGGAATTCTTACATGGTTTATGGAGAGTGTATGGGCCAATAACCTGATGCTGATTTTCACCATCCTGGTTCTTGGCTATGCTTTGGGAAGAATTACAATCTGCGGGCTCGATTTGGGCACCGCAGGTGTACTCTTAGTAGCACTGGT
>JAZNXI010000191.1:0-7102 GCA_045593825.1 Lachnospiraceae bacterium | reverse complement strand
ACTTTTTGCAAAAAACAAGTACTTTTTCCTTATTTTATGCGGTTTTTGAGCATTTTATCCTCTGTAATAATTGATTAAACAACCCTTTGTGATGATTTCTCTTTCATCATCGGTCAAATCGCCAAGCTTTAAGGTAAACTTCTGCATGCCCTTATTTACCACGTAAGCTTCGATTTCGGACTTCTTCTCAGCTACTGCTGTCTTGATATCCTTAACTAAAATATAGTCATCCAGTTCAAATGGAAGCTCGCCCTCAAATAAGAATGGCAGCATACCCCAGTTGATTAAGTTGGAACGGTATCTCTTGGTTGCGTACTCTCTTGCAATGTTTGCTAAACCGCCAAGTACCTTCTGACAGCTTGCTGCCTGCTCTCTGGCAGAACCATCACCCGGTTTTGTTGCATATACCAAGCTTCCGATTTCAACCTCTAACGGATTTAAACCAAATTCCTTTTCTACCTGGGTAAGAACTTCCTTTACTTCCGGATATGCCGCATAAATATCCTCTGCGCTCTTAGCTTCCCAACGGGCCTTTTCTGCCTTCTGAATCTGCTTAGCACGGCCTACATATGCAGGGTCCTTTCTGGACAGTGTGTACTCGGCAAGACCAAGCGGATTGGAACGGTAAGAAGATGTTTCACCGGATGGAATCAGCTCGTCTGTGGTAGTAACCGGATCATGAATCACGGAAGCCACCTTAAGGAGCATGTTATCACCGAGAGACGCCATCTTTGGCCAGTCTACAATACCCGGACCAAACTTAATATCTACGGATGGGTCAGCCTTACCGACACCGTTGTATACTCTGTTATCGTAAATAGTGGAATCGAAGAAGTACTTTGGCTTCTTGAACTCTACATCTACATGCTCTGCGGAAGTTAAGTAACCCTGATTTGCTGCGGTTGCTGCAATGGAACGTGCGTCCATAAGGGCAACGGAAGCAATCTGGCCGTTGGTAATCTTGGAACCTTCTCTATTCGGGAAGTTTCTGGTGGAGTGACGGATGCTTAAGCCCTTGTTGGAAGGAACATCACCGGCACCGAAGCATGGTCCACAGAATGCGGTACGTACGGTTGCACCGGTCTGCATTAAATCTGCGATGGTACCATTCTTAACAAGCTCCATGAATACAGGCTGGGAAGCAGGATATACGCTTAAGGAGAACTCATCGTTACCGATGTACTTGCCGCGTAAAATATCTGCTGCAGCACAGATGTTTTCAAAGCCACCGCCGGCACAGCCTGCGATTACACCCTGTTCTACATATAATCTGCCGTTTCTTACCTTGTCCTTTAAGGTGTAGGAAACGTTGTTATTGTCAAGGCTGACCAATGCCTTCTTTTCTACTTCGTCTAAAATGTCATAAAGATTAGCATTTAATTCGTCAATGGTATAAACATTGCTTGGGTGGAACGGCATAGCAATCATTGGCTTGATGGCAGATAAATCTACCTCTACCAAACCATCATAGTAAACCACTTCCGGAAGGGTTAACTCTGCGAAATCTTCTTTTCTGTTATGGATTTCATAGAATTCCTTTACCTTATCATCAGTTACCCAGATAGAGGACAGACAGGTAGTTTCAGTTGTCATTACGTCCACACCGATACGCTCGTCTACAGTTAAATTAGCAACACCATCACCGAAGAATTCCATTACCTTGTTATTAACATAGCCATTAGAAAATACGGCACCGATAATAGCCAGTGCAATATCCTGAGGACCTACACCACGGCGTGGTTTACCTGTCAAGTGGATACCAACGATTTTTGGCATCTTGATATCGTATGTCTTGCAAAGCAGCTGCTTAACAAGCTCCGGACCACCTTCACCGATAGCCATGGTACCAAGAGCACCGTAACGGGTGTGGCTGTCGGAACCAAGAATCATCTTGCCGCCGCCTGCCAGCATTTCTCTTGCAAACTGATGAATAACTGCCTGATGAGGTGGAACATACACACCACCATACTTTTTAGCGCAGGAAAGACCAAACATGTGGTCATCTTCATTGATAGTACCGCCTACAGCACAAAGACTGTTATGGCAGTTGGTAAGTACATAAGGAACCGGGAACTTTTCCAGTCCGCTGGCTCTTGCTGTTTGGATAATACCAACAAAGGTAATATCATGGGATGTCAACTTATCAAACTTAATCTGTAACTGCTCCATATTGCCGGAAGTGTTATGTGCTGCAAGAATCTGATAGCCAAGGCTGTTCTTTTTGCACTCTTCGGCATTTGGAAGCTGCTCCATATATTTTTTATACTCTGCGCCGATGGCTTCTTCGGCTACGACCTGATTGCCGTTAAAGACATAGGCACCTTTGTCAAATAACTGAATCATTGTAATCCTCCTTGTTTGTCCTCTATTGTTTGCTAATTTAACTCATTAACGTGTGAACTTATTGTACACGATTATTCCAAAGATTGCAAGTGTATTTTTATACATATAACAAAAAGAGAACAGAACGCAATGCTCTGTTCTCAAAAATTACTTAATTTGCTGTTTTTAACAGGAAGCTTAACTGGATTTCGTAGTCCTGATACAATAACGGCACTTTAATAACTGCCATTTCCGGCGAAGAAAGTATTGCACTACCTACGAGCAATGTAGGCGGAGTAATATCAATTCTTACATTGTTGTTAGACAGTAAGGTTGCTGCATTACCCATCATCATGTTTCCAAGTTCACTTAAAGCACTTTTTGCCATATCGTCAAGTACATCTACCGGCATGCCCATCATCATACGGGATGCTACGTCCTTAGCAGTTTCCGTGCCCATAACCATGCAAACCTGACCGGTAATTTCTCCGGTGACACCAAGCATAATAAATAAAGGCTCCCCACTGACATAAAAATCATCTTTTGTGATAGGACCAAACGTTATATCTACATTACAAACCTGCTGCAACACCTGCTTGGCAGATAATAAGAACGGATTCAAGTGATCTGCTTTAATTGCCGCCATTATTTCCCCTCCTTGTGTTTTCTACCATAATGTCATTCGTATAATAGTATAATGATAACAGAAATACAAAAAACTTTCAATAAGATTTTTAAAATTTTATATTTACTGTTGTGTAAATAAATACATTCCAACTCCTGCAGCAATAGTAATATTCAAGGAATCAACCTCATCTGATTGAGGAATAATGATACTTGTTCCTTTTTTTAAATAAGAATCATCCAGGCCGGTTGCTTCATTTCCGAATACCAGCGAAAAAAGCTTTGGTTTAGGACAATTATTCACGGTAAGTTGCCGCTTTGCATTTAACATAAAGCAAAATATCTCATGTTGCGGATACGCAGCTTCATATTCCTCAAAAGTTTTGAAATATTGACAATTAATACGGAACAACGCTCCCATGGATGCCCGGATAGTTTTTGGGTGAAACACATCAACTCCCGGACTGATAATGGCAAGGTTTTTAATTCCAAAACCAATAGCGGTACGGATGATGGTTCCCATGTTACCCATATTACTTGGATTAACCAATACCACATGGGAATTATCTTTTTGTAAATTATCCTGATACTTTTTAAAAATACCAACGACAAAACAATTTTCTTTATCGCTTAATTTATTGATTATTTTATCCTGTCGGAGCACCGGAATACCATATGGTTTGGCAAGCTTCTCAATTGTTTCCGTATCGGTAAAGGTACTGTGAACATAAACCTCCAAAACTTCTTCCGGTCTTGTTTTTAACAGTTCAATGGTAGGAAACGCTCCAAGGGTGTAGGAATATTCTGCATCTTTTTTATAGGTCTTTATTTCCATAATAATTTATTACCCTTCCTGCTGAAGCTTTCTTGCCTCATCCTTTAAATTTTCCATAATGGCAGCCACTTCTTCAATGCTTTCCAGATTTAAATTACATGCTTCCAAAGTTTCTTCGGAACGCGCAGTAACTTCTTCGGTAATGGAAGAAACCTGTCCGATTTGTTCTTCAATACGGCTGTTTTCTTCTGTTACATTATCTACTGCATTTTTAAGATTGGTTGCTTCGGAAATAATGCCACGGGTACTGTTATATATATTTTCAAAATTTTCTGCCGTAGTACCAACATACTTATTTTGAACCTGGCTGCTTTCCAGTAATAAACTCATGGCATTCGCAGCTTCTTCAATGGATTGACCAATATTCTTAATCAGTTCCGTAATATCTCCCGCTGCTGCATTTGTCTGTTCGGAAAGACTGGAAATTTCAGAAGCAACAACACCAAAACCGCGTCCCGCTTCACCGGCTCTTGCTGCTTCAATGGATGCGTTCAGAGCAAGAAGCCCTGTCTGATCCGCAACATTACTGATTAAGCCCATAATTTCCTGCATGCGTTCTGCATATTCCTTTAAACCGGTTACTTTTTCTGTAACCAGAACACCGTTAGACTCAGAAATTTTAACCTGCTGCATCAATTCTTCCATTGCTTTGCTTCCAAGCTCCAGATTAGTCTGGGCATCTTTACTTTCATCAAGAATTATCTGCGTAGAGGTTTCAACGCCTTTAATATAGTGACTGATGCGTGCTGTACTGTTTGCCTGCTCTGTCATGGCAGCAGATGCATCATTTGCGCCACCGGTTAAATCATTCATAGCCAGGCTTGTCTGACTGATGGCATCTTTTAAATGCTCCGTTTCAACAACAACATTTTCAATATTGGCAGAAATTGCAGACGCCACTTCTAACGTGGTATTTAATAATTCTTCCGACTGCTTTTTCTCATTATTAGCCTTGTTTACATTGGCATCATTAATAAGGGAAATCTTCTTCACCGCCATTAAGATAAAAACAAAGGTAAGAATCAGGCAGGCAAAAATAATTTCTGTATTTGTAATCTCTTCCGGTGATAATCCAACCGTAAGGAATGTATGTACCACTTTAATAATATTAATTACAAGGGCGCAAAAACCAAGAAGATTCAAAAAACGGATATCAATATAAACTACCAACATTACGAATGCAACAATAATGTAACAAAACGTAAGATTTGTAGAAGATGTAAACATAACATAGGCATACAGTAAAAGAAAACCCACACCTAATATGTAACGGATAGCCTTAGATTCTTTCTTCTTAGCATAAACCAACTGTGCAAAAATACAAGGCAAAATGCAAAGCGCCGCAACAAACGCATAGGACAACGGTGATCTTGCACCCTTTACAAGTTCTAACGCATAGGCAACTGCAAGGACCGCATTCATAATATAAATACCGACCATTGCCGTTTTATTGGTACTGCAATCCGCATTCTTTTTTACCGATAAATCAATGTTAGTCTTTTGCATAAAAACCTCCTGTAAATATACTCTCTTTCTAATATATTATACTATTTTTTCACTATCTGCGTCAACCCAAAATCTGTTCACTTTGTTAATTTAAATCTCCATCCTCAACATTTGCAAATCCGGTGTTTTTTTGATATACTATAACTGATTTTATAATTGCACCATTACATTAGAGGTATTTTATGAATATTAAAATATTAGTAGCTGCCCATAAAGAGTATTCCATGCCGGAGGATTCCATGTACCTTCCGATTCACGTTGGCAAAGAGCTTTCCTCTTTGACCCTTCCGTGGACAGGTGATAATTCCGGAGATAATATTTCTACGAAAAATCCTCATTTTTGTGAATTAACCGCGCTTTATTGGGCATGGAAAAATCTGGATGCGGAGTATATCGGCCTGACCCATTATCGCAGACATTTTACTATGCATAAACCGAAAATTTTCTGCAAAGATAAATTTTCCCGTATCTTAAAGTCTACAGAAGTAGAACCATTATTACAAAACACTTCTGTTATTCTTCCTAAACCACGTAATTATTTTATTGAGACAAACTATTCCCACTTCGTCCACGCTCACCCTGCAGAAAGCCTGGAACAAACAGAAAAAATTCTGGAAGAAAAATATCCGGAATATTTGGCCGCCTTTAAATTGGTAATGAAACGTACCAGAGCCCATCGTTTCAACATGCTGATTATGAAAAAGGATATTTTTGATCATTACTGCAGCTGGCTTTTCGATATACTGTTTACTTTAGAAAATTCCTTGGATATTTCTTCTTACAATGCATATAACCAACGGATTTTCGGATTTATCAGCGAACGTCTGATGGATGTTTTTCTGGAAGCCAATAAAATTCCTTACAAAGAACTTCCCGTTATATTCATGGAACGGGAACATTGGCTAAAAAAAGGCACCGCTTTCTTAAAACGTAAATTTTTCCACTAATCAAAAAGCACCTCCGGTTTGAGGTGCTTTGTTGTTATGCTATAAGTTTTTCTATATATTCTTCCTTTGGTAATGGCTTAGAAAAATAATATCCCTGAATCATATCACAACCACTGTTTTTTAAATAAATATACTGGTCTTCTGTTTCAACCCCTTCTGCCACCACCGGAAAATCCAACTGCTTTGCAAGGCTTAAAACACATTGGATAATACTACGTGCTTTTTCTTCCTCATAATCATCAATAAAGCTTTTATCCAGCTTCATTACATCAATCGGAATCGTATGAAGCATCATCAGGGAAGAATATCCGGTACCAAAGTCATCCAACAGAATACGGAAACCGAACTCCCTTAATTTTTCCAAAGTAGAACGGAACAAGCCAATATCTTCGAAAAAGGCGCTTTCCGTAATTTCTAACTGCACCAGTTCCGGTGGAATACCAATCTCATTGATAAAATCACAATAATCATTTGCAAAATTTTTATCATATAACAGTTGTCTGGATACATTTACGGAAACCGGAACCGGAGTATGTCCCTGCTCTAACAGTTCCTTCTGCATCCGGCAAACCATTGCAAACATTTCTCTGTCCAGGTTACGTACAAAACCATTATTTTCCGCCAACGGAATAAATCTACCCGGAGGGATAATTTTTCTTTCTGAAGTTATCCAACGGATTAAAGCCTCAGCACCGCATATTTTTCCGGATTCCGCATCATATTTTGGCTGCAGGTACGGAACAAATTCATGTCGGCGCAATGCTTCTTCCATTTCATCTTCCATATGCTTGTCCTGATACTTCATATCCCGGAAACCGGCATCATAATACGCTACAATGGTATCTTCGTTATGCTTAATGGTTTCATG
>JAZNXI010000190.1:0-3883 GCA_045593825.1 Lachnospiraceae bacterium | reverse complement strand
TTCACCATGGATGAAGGCTGTAACAAGGCAGTAGAAGAAGTGTTTTGCAAGATGCATCAGAAGGGACTTATCTATAAGGGTTCCAGAATCATTAACTGGTGTCCGGTTTGTCATACTTCCATCTCCGATGCTGAAGTAGTTTACGAAGAGCAGGCAGGCCATTTCTGGCACATTAAGTATCCGGTAGTTGGTACTGACGATTTCTTACAGTTTGCCACCACCAGACCGGAAACCATGCTTGGTGATACTGCAATCGCAGTTCATCCGGAAGATGAAAGATACGCTCACTTAGTTGGTAAGATGGTAAAGGTACCGTTTGTTGACCGTGAGATTCCGATTATTGCAGATACTTATGTTGAAAAGGATTTTGGTACCGGCGTAGTTAAGATTACTCCTGCCCATGACCCGAACGACTATGAGGTTGGTAAGCGTCATAACCTTCCTGAAATCAATATCATGAACGATGATGCTACCATCAATGCCAACGGCGGTAAATTCGAAGGAATGGACCGTTACGAAGCAAGAAAGCAGATTGTTGCAGAACTTGACGAAATGGGTCTTCTTGTAAAGGTAGAAGATTACACCCATAACGTAGGTACCCACGACCGTTGTAAGACCACCGTTGAACCAATGATTAAGCCACAGTGGTTCGTAAAGATGGACGAACTTATCAAGCCTGCGGTTGAGGCTGTTAAGAATAACGAAATCACTTTAATTCCGGAACGTATGGAAAAGACCTACTTTAACTGGACCGACAACATCCGTGACTGGTGTATTTCCAGACAGTTATGGTGGGGCCACAGAATCCCTGCTTACTACTGCCAGAAGTGCGGCGAAGTTGTTGTTGCAAAGACCAAGGATGCTCCAAGCGTATGTCCAAAGTGTGGCTGTGAGCATTTAGAGCAGGATCCGGATACACTTGATACCTGGTTCTCCTCCGCATTATGGCCATTCTCCACTCTTGGCTGGCCGGAAAAGACCAAGGATTTAGAGTACTTCTATCCAACAGACGTTTTAGTTACCGGTTATGATATTATCTTCTTCTGGGTAATCCGTATGATTTTCTCCGGTTATGAGCATATGCAGGAGAAGCCGTTCAAGACCGTATTGTTCCATGGTCTGGTACGTGACTCCCAGGGCCGTAAGATGAGTAAGTCCCTCGGTAACGGTATTGACCCATTGGAAGTTATTGATAAGTACGGCGCGGATGCTCTCAGATTTACGCTCATTACCGGTAATGCACCGGGTAACGACATGCGTTTCTACTGGGAAAGAGTAGAAGCAAGCAGAAACTTTGCAAACAAGGTTTGGAACGCTTCCCGTTTCATCATGATGTACATGGACCAGATGGCGGAAGCAGGCCTTAAGTTTGATTTAAAGAACATCGATAAGGCAAACTTAGAAGATGCTGACTGCTGGATTTTATCCAGATTCAATACCGTAGTAAAAGAAGTAACCGACAATATGGAAAGCTTTGAGCTTGGTGTAGCCGCACAGAAGATTTACGATTTCATCTATGATGATTTATGTGACTGGTACATTGAAATGGTTAAGCCTCGTTTCTTTGGTGACAATGCTGCTTCCAAGGAAACCGCAATGTGGACATTACGTCACGTTCTTACCGGTGCGTTAAAACTGTTACATCCATATATGCCGTTCATTACGGAAGAAATTTTCTGCACCTTAAAGGAAGCAGAAGGCACTCTCGAAGAAAATGAATCTATTATGATTTCCGAGTGGCCAACCTACAATGCAGAATTCGATTTTGCAGACAAGGCAGCTGCGGTAGAAATGATTAAGGAAGCCGTAAAGGGTATCCGTAACGTTCGTACCCAGATGAACGTACCACCAAGCAGAAAGGCAACCGTTTACGTTGTTTCTGCAGATAAGGCAGTACGTGACACCTTCGAAGGCAGCAAGGTATTCTTTGCAACCTTAGGTGGCGCCAGCGAGGTACTGATTCAGGAAGATAAGACCGGTATTGCAGAAGATGCAGTATCCGCAGTACTTCCACAGGCGGTTATTTATATTCCGTTCTCCGATTTAGTGGATATCGAGAAGGAAATTGAGCGTCTGAATAAAGAGAAGGCACGTCTCACCGGAGAAATCAAGCGTGGCGAAGGCATGCTTTCCAATGCAAATTTTGTGGCAAAGGCTCCGGAAGCAAAGATTGCAGAAGAAAGAGCAAAGTTAGAAAACTACAAGAGCATGATGGCTCAGGTAGAGGAAAGACTGGCCGCTCTCAGTAAGTAATTAAAATTCAGTAAATTGATATTTTTGTGGAATCCGCCAGTTCTTGGCGGATTTCCGCAGTTTCTGCGATGAAATTTTGAAATCTGCCATAGTTTTTCTTGCATTTTGGTGCATCAAAAGGTAAGATGAGTATGGTAACCGGTGTTTGCGAAGGAAAGGATGAAGCAAATGATTAATTACGAAGAAGAACTTGCGAAGTTTCAGCCAAGTCTTGAGATTGATGAAGCGGAAGAAGCAATTTTGCATAATGATTTGACCGATATCTCCGATATTATCGAGTTGATTGTCAAGTCCGGCAAATAGAAGGGAACGATTAATATGAATTGTCCGAAATGCGGTAACGAGATTAGCAGACGCCGCAAGCGTTGTGAAATCTGCGGACAGGATATCAGTGTGTATGAGCGTCTGGTGTATATTTCCAATTCCTATTATAATAAAGGTTTGGAGAAAGCACGGGTAAGGGACTTAAGCGGCGCTATCGACATGTTGAAGAAGAGTCTGGAGATTAATAAAGAGAATACAAACGCACGCAATCTGCTGGGTCTTGTTTATTTTGAAATGGGTGAAGTAGTGGCTGCCTTAAGTGAATGGGTAATCAGCCAGAATTTTCAGCCCCAGGATAATGATGCGGAATATTTCCTGAAAAAGGTGCAGTCCGATACGGTAGCTTTTGACGGAATGAACCAGACCATCAAGAAATTTAATATAGCATTGATAAATGCCAAGCGTCAGGATGATGATCTTGCTATTTTACAGTTAAAGCGTGTCATCAGCCAGAACCCGAAGTTTGTCCGGGCGCTGCTGTTGCTTGCACTTGTTTACATGAAAAATTGTGAGTATGAAAAAGCAAGACGCTGCCTTGTGCGGGTACAGAAAATAGATGTGGCAAATGTTACAGCGCTGCGCTATCTGGAGGAAATCCGGTTGAATACCCAGCCGGGTGGGCAGGCGGCACAGGAAGGAAATAAGGAGTTTGAAGAATCCTCTTTTGCATCCCAGATTGTTCCGATTACCTCTTATCGGGAAGAAAAACCTAATTTTATGGCGTTTATTACCTTCTTCCTCGGTATTTTGATTGGTGTGGCAGTTATTTATTTTATGGCAGTTCCGAATATCCGACAGAGTATCAAGGAGGATTACAACAAAAAGGAACGTAATTACAGCGCAGTAATCAGTGCCAAGGATGTGGAAATTTCCACTCGGAATAGCGAAATCCGTATTCTGGAAACCAAAATCGAAGATTTAGAGCGTATTATCCGTCGTGAGGAAGGGTATACCTTAATTGATTATGAGCCGTATATCGATTTGATGTATGCATATCAGGAGTATTTAAAACAGGAAGCAGCTACTGTGGAACAAACGGAGGAACTGCTTCGCAATGCAAAAAATCTGGATATGACAGATATGACGGATTTGTCTGCGGTAGCCATGTATGAGGATATGATAGAGGCACTGGAAACCAGAGCAGGAGATTTTTATCTGGCTGAGGCAATGTTGTTATACGGAAACGGTAACATGGAAGAAGCTTTCCCGGTGTTTGAGCAGGCATACGCTTATACTCCGGACAATCCGGAAGTGGTATATCATTTAGCCAGAATCTATCATGAACGTGGATTTTTATTTGAGGCAA
>JAZNXI010000189.1:0-9822 GCA_045593825.1 Lachnospiraceae bacterium | reverse complement strand
CTCTTTCTTCGTCGAATGTCTGATTTTGAATAATGTGTTCCATATCTCTGTCCTTTTCTCTTGTGATTCATTTCTATTCATTCTAACACAACTGTAAGGAATGTTCAATTACCGAAATAAAAAAGAGCAAACCGTGCGAGTCTGCTCTTTTTGTATTTGTTTGTGTTTGTGGGTTTATTTCTTAAATTATTGTACTGCTAACTACTTTCTTAAGCCTAACTTAGCGATTAAGTTACGGTATCCTTCAAGATCTGTCTTCTTAAGGTACTCAAGTAAGCCACGTCTCTGACCTACCATCTTAAGGAGACCACGTCTGGAGTGATGATCCTTCTGGTTGTTCTTAAGATGCTCAGTTAACTCGTTAATTCTTGCTGTTAAGAGAGCGATCTGAACTTCTGGAGAACCAGTGTCGTTAGCTGTTCTGCCGTAAGCTGCAATGATTTCCTGCTTCTTTTCCTTGCTAATCATGATAATTACCTCCTGTTTAAATAATATCGCCCGAAACTAAGAACCGGTTTGTTTTCCAGGAGTAACCCCGTGTTCTGAGTAACGGCTGCATGGTGCATATACACACCAACCATTACAATATATCACAAATAGTTTTATTTGTAAATAACAATTTTAATTTTTGCTTGAGTTTTTTAAGTTAAATATTTCTAAAACTCATGTAAGAAAATACCACTGCGAAGCTTTGGCTCAAACCAGGTAGACTTTGGCGGCATTAAAAGTCCCGCATCGGAAACCGCAAACAACTCTAAAATAGAGGTTGGACAGGTAGAAAATGCCACTGTCATATCCGTATGTACTCTTCTTTCCAATTCTCCAAGGCCGCGGATACCTCCGACAAAATCGATGCGCTTATCGATTCTTGGGTCCGCAATACCAAGTACCGGTTCCAGCAAATTATCCTGTAAAATGGATACGTCCAGTGCCTTTACCGGGTCAGGATTTCCCATCAGTTCAGGCTTTGCGGTCAACCGGTACCACTTTTCTGCTAAGAACATACCGAATTCACCTTTGTTTTCAGGTCCTACCGGAGCACTCGCTTCTTCCACCGTAAACTTGTCTGCAATCTTTGCAAGAAACTCCTCTGCTGTATTACCGTTTAAATCCTTAACCACTCTGTAGTAAGGAAGAATCTTTAATTCATTTTCCGGGAACAGCACAGATAAGAAGAAATTAAATTCTTCGTCACCGGTATATGTGCCCGCTTCTGCCCTGCGCTTTAAGCCTACCTTTACCGCAGATGCCGCACGGTGATGGCCGTCTGCAATATAAATCTGCTGAATTCCACCAAAAGCTGCTGCTATACCTTCTACCGAAGCACTATCGGAAATAATCCATACTCTGTGACCAATTCCATCATCAGAAATAAAATCATACACCGGAGTCTTTGCCTTTTCTGCAGCAACAATTGCTTCCACTGCTTCATCTCTTCTGTAGGCAAGGAAAATAGGGCCTGTCTGGGTGCTGCAGGTATCCACGTGGCGGATACGGTCCTGCTCCTTTTCTTCTCTGGTGTTTTCATGCTTTTTGATTACCTGGTTCTGATAATCATCAATGGAAGCACAAGCAACTAAACCGGTCTGGGAACGTCCGTCCATGGTAAGCTCATACAGATAAAAACATGGGGCGTCCTCTTGCACATAAATGCCCTGTGCCCGCTGCTCCTTTAACATGGAAGCCGCCTTTTCATACACCTCTGTGGCATACATATCGTAGTCTTCCGGGAACTGTGTCTCCGGACGGTCAATATTTAAGAACGAAACCGGCTCTGCAAGGGCCGCTTCTCTTGCCTCGGCACGATTGTAAACATCATACGGGAGTGCTGCCACCTTATGTACCAGCTCTGTGTTTGGGCGGATAGCCCGGAAAGGTTTAATAATTGCCATTGTTATCCTCCTTCAATAAAACAATTTCTTAGTTTCCATTTAATTCATAGTTAATGAATTTTATAAAATCTTCATTTTTTCGTCACAAAGTAAACACAAAAGAAAGTTATGATATAAACATCAGATGAAGCAATTCATTTGATACTCTCTCCCCTACTTATTTACTTTTAGATTTTTCATAACTCCCCCTCGAAGGCCTGCCACTCCCTATGGCGGGCCTTCTCCCTTTATGGGGATGTTTCAAGCTATATTCTATTATAGCAAACTCCATGTATTAATCAACTCTAATCTCCTAGCTCTCAAATATGATACCTTCACAATCAGATATTTCATTTCCCTTATCTGCGACAAAATGACACGTCCTAAACGTCACATTCCGGATAGTGTATGGTTTTCCCGGTAATCCTGCTATCCTTACACCCACCTTAGCACCTTTACACAGACATTTTTCCAGTAACATATCCTTGAACACCGGAATATCCTCCGGATCCTCGCTTTCTACCACCGGCTCATGGTAATTGATGTTGTGGTGCACATATTTCATGGTTAAAATCACTGCTTCTTGAATTATATTCACCATGTTAATATTCCGCATGGTAATGTTTTCTACTACGCCTCCACGGCCAATGGTGCTCTTCATGCGGATGCCAATGTCGGAATCCATAAATGTACAATCCTCAACCAGCACATTGCGTACACCTCGGGACATTTCACTGCCGATGACAAATCCGCCATGACTGTGGCCCACAAAGCAATGATGAATATATATATTTTCACACGGTCCGGCAATGCTTCTTGCTTCCTTATCTTTACCTGACTTGAGGCAGATGCCATCATCACCGGTAGTGAAATTACAATACGCCACCTCCACATTTTTACAGGATTCAATATCAATTCCGTCGCCATTCTGGGCATAGTATGGATTGTTGATACGTATCCCCCGCACCGTTAAATCCTCGCAAAAGTACGGATGAACACACCAAGCCGGGGAATTCTGAATCTGGACCTCCTCAAGCAACACTCTTTTACAGTGCTTGAAGCTTACCATTACCGGTCGGTAAAAATCATAATATGGCGCAGCTTCCTCCAAAGCCCCCTCATGATCCGGAAATACTTCTCCATAATTTCTGCCTTCAAAAATTGTTTCTGTTGGCACCCACATGCCACCTTCGTTATTGCCCAAAATGTATGGAGATTTTTGAAGCAGTCCACTCCACTGCCGCTCTGTCACCTTAAAATGCTTTACCGGACGCCACAGATGCCCGCTACCGTCAATAACCCCCTTGCCGGTAATAGCAATATCATGGGCACTTTCTGCATAAATTGGTGACACCGTACGAATTCGCTCGATGCCTTCAAAATTGGTTTCAATCAGCGGATATTCCTCTGCGCTTTTATCAAAAATAAGGACAGCGTTATCTTCCAAGTGCAGTTCCACACCGGATTTTAATTCAATGGGGCCGGTAAGCCAGACGCCATCAGGAACAATGACCCTGCCACCGGTTTCAAAAGCCTTTTCTACAGCAGTAGAGAACGCTTTTGTATTGCTTACAACTCCACCGCTTACTGCACCGTAGGCAGTGATATTATATTCTTTGCTATTGATATGCGGTAACTCTATTGTAAACTTCTGAAACATAGGATTCCTCCGGATTTTTATTTACATTTCAAAGTTTTCAGATACGCCTTCTGCTCCGATGTAATCCGATAACTTTCTACCGCCTTCTGAATTGTCTTATTATGTGTCCAGACATCCAGCCGCTTTTCCTCCAAATATGGCACTACAACCTCATATTGTTTGGCAAGCGCCGTGGCAAAATACCAGGCCACCACCATTTTTACATAGTATTCTTCGGACTGAATCGAAGCCACCAACGCCGGATATTCCGGCAAAAATGCCTCATCCAGAAAATATTTCATCAGCATATTTACGCCAAACCGGATGGTATAGGTTTCGCCGCTTGCAATCCATACTTTAACCCACTCATAAAGCTTTGGTAAATCCGTTTTCAACACCTTTGGTGCCATCATATCGCAGGTTGCCCAGTTGTCTACAAAGGGAAGAAACTGATTTAACGTAGCAATACAGGCATCAAAATCCTTGATGGATTCAATTATAAACCCATGGAGATTATTTTCCTCATAATAATGATGCGGAAGCTCCTGCAGAAACAATTCTACATCTGTAGACTTTGCTAATTGCTTTGCAAATTTTCGAAGCTCCGGCGTCCGGACACCAATAATCACATTCGGGGTAATGGTTGGCATCAGCTTACTGTGAAACTTCTTATATTCCAAGTCCTGTAAGGCAAATAATTGCTCCGTTATACTCTGCATAATAACACCCTTCCATTATTCCCAGGTTTTCCAGACATCCGGCTGATAACCAACCGTAGCCTGCTTGCCGTTACGCACAATCGGTGTTTTTAACAACTGCTGGTTTTCCAGGAGTTTTTCTTCCTTGTCGCTGTCAGATAAGTATTTGAGCAAAGCTAACGTATTTTTATCCTTGCCATTTTCATCAAGCAGCTTATCCAGACCTCCAACCGCCTGCTTCACGCTGGTAAATTCGCCCTTGCTCATGCCTTTTTCCTTCAGGTCAATGAACTGAAACTTTATGCCCCGCTCCTTAAAATAGCGGTCTGCTTTCTTTGTATCAAAGCACTTTTTTGTGCCGAAAATTTGAATATTCATATAAATTCAATTCATCCTTTTTTCTTATTCTACTCTGAAATACCAGGTTTTTGATGTGGAACGTTGCTCTGTGGTCGGGTTACCGGTTAAAATATCCGCTGCTTTCACAGTATAGATACAGGTAGCCGTTACTTTACCCGTTCCTTTCTTCATGGCTGTTACTTTGCAGGACCTGCCGGTGCCATCCGCATAGATTCCGTCACCGCCGGAGATGCTCCAGCTGTAAACCTCGGACAATGCACCAAATGTACTTGGATTATAAGTAATGGTGTAAGTTTCTCCTACGGATAAAACAATAGCGCTGTCAGCATCATTCTCCGCTTCTTCCACATTTAGACCAACCGCACACAGCACCTCTATTTCAGACGGTGTGCCCTTGGTTTTTGCATAAATGTAATAAACCGCTTCCACGCCTTCTTCGTAATGCATTACCCGGACGGTTACTTCCTCAAATTCATTCTTTGAAGTTACCAACGGACCAATAAACTTATTATCTACCGTCATTTCAAAGATTGGCTGGTCGCCCCATTTATAGTAATAAACATCCTTATCATCATTATAATACTTTTCACGTTTTAAATCCTGATACTGATACAAATCACCGGTCATGGTATAATCCTGGAGAACTCCGAAACAAATGGCTTCGTTGCGGTAATAATCTTCCACCCATAACCATTCCCGGCCGTTTTTTATTTCACTTTTGGCCGTACAAACATCTTTCTTTCCGTCCCGTATAATGGTGGCCTTATTCAAGGAGGCAGAAAGTCTTCCGTCTGTTGTAGTGTATACGCCGTCTGCCAAACAGTACAAGCCTGCTCCTGCTGACAGTCCCTTTACAGTCACTTTTTCTACCGAACCGTCTTTACGAAGGCCTAAATCGTACTGGGTCAGGTCGGAGGAATAGTGGAAGGTATAATCTCCCTCATAAGTAGAAATACACAAATGACAGGTGGTAGAACTTTCATACTGCATTTCTACTTTTCCTGCATCCGGCACATAATCACAATTTAAGGCCCAGGAAGCAAACGGGGCACTCTGATACTGGAAAAAGTAATCATCCACTAAAGTAAATCCATTCTGCAAAAGCATTTCTATGTAAGCATCAACGGTTTCCTGACTAGCCTGATAATCCAGATACTGCACACTGCTGTCAGACTGCTCCGCATCCGCCGAAACAACTGCACCCATTGCCCAGGAAGCAAAATCCTGGAACGCATTCTTTGGCGGCTGTACTGCTGTTGCTACATCTATTTCCGGTGCCACCAAATCTTTCGCTGCAGCTTTGGTCGGAACCGGGGTTGATGTCGCCTTTGGTTTTGCGGTAGGCGTTGGTGTAGCTGTAGCCTGCGGTTTTGAAGTAGGTTTTGGTGTTGTCGTTGCCTTTGGCTTAATAATGGACGCCGGAGGTGTCGTTGGCTCGACTATCGGTCCCTTTGAGGCATTCTGTGTTGGTGCAGGGGTTGCCGTTGGCTGTTCCTGATGCTCCGAATTCTCTGAGGCGGAATTTCCCTTGAAATCAGCATTTTCTCCGGTATATGGATTCACATCAAGAAACTCACAATTCTGGTAGCCTTCAATATACATATGCACCACGTATTTTCCGTTCTCTTCATAATGGTCCAACGTTACAACACGATTTGAATCCATCAATGAATATCCCGGCCAAAAAGCATTTCCCTCATAATGCCAGGAACCACTATACTTTGTCCCCTGCGAGGCAGCTTCTCTTGGATCATCATTAGTAAAATATTCACACAAATCAGAATCTACCTGGTCAATTGCATTTGTATACCAAATTACCTCTTTCCACATAGGAGTATCGGATTCAAAGAACAAAGCTACCCCACTCTCTCCCGGAGTATCCTTCATAATAACATAGTTTGTACACTCACCAAAAAACAGCTCCGGGTTAACCAAGGTATATAACTTTCTTTGCTCCAGAGTCCCCACACAAAAACACACTACAAGAAAAAGAAATACAACTGCAATTATCGCAGAAAATAATATTTTTTTGCTTTTTCGGTTTTTCTTAACAGTTTTTTTCGGTGTTACTGCGATGGATTCTGCTTGTTCTACTGCATAATCTGTCTTATTATCTGCTACCGTTTCTTCTGCCACAGACATTTCTTCCTTTACTTCTACCGCAGGTTCTTCCACCCATACCTTAGTTCCGCAGTTCATACAAAACTTAGCATTTTCCGGTAATTTGCTTCCACATTCCTGACAGTACATGAAAAGACCTCCTCTTTGGTTCTTTTGATACTATTATAAAGTACACAAAAAATGTTTGTCAATCAATAGGGAATAACTGTTTACTAGAAATCATACCTTGTAATACTGCAGTTATCCACGCCAAACTCTGCATATTCTGCATTGGTCATTTCGTAAAAGTAGGATTGGATGACTCTGGCGATACCGTTATGCGCCACCAGAATATAGGTCTTTTCTTCCGATTCTGCCTTGACATCATCCAAAAGATTATAAATGCGCTGCGCCAGATGCAGCATACTTTCACCGCCTTCGTAGCGGCACACAAACTGCTTTTTTGCTTCCCTAAATTCTGCCCCGTCTCTGGCAGTACCCTCATACTTGCCGAAATTCTGCTCTCTGAGCCGTTCCTCCACCCGCATTGGAATTCCTGTCATTTCCGAAATATGACGGGCGGTTTCCGCCGCCCGCATCAGCGGAGAATACAAAATCATATCCGCAGAAAGTCCCTGCTCAATAAACTTTTTTCCTGTTTCGATGGCCTGCTCATGACCTTTTTCTGTAAGGTCAATGTCTGTTGCACCGCAAATTTTATTTTCTACGTTCCAGGCGCTTTGGCCGTGACGGATGAAGTAAAAGTGTCCCATGATAAATCTCCTTACAAAAACTGCCACATCATAAGATGTGGCAGTTTTTTTCTTATAAAGTTAGAGCTTATACTCTCTTCATGTATTCACCAGTTCTGGTGTCAATCTGAATCTTGTCGCCCTGTTCTACGAATAATGGAACGTAAACAGTTGCGCCTGTTTCAACCACAGCAGGCTTGGAAGCACCTGTTGCTGTATCGCCCTTGAAGCCAGGTTCTGTTTCTGTGATTTCAAGTTCTACAAAGAGAGGTGGCTCGATTGCGAATACCTGTCCAGCGTGGGAAAGCATCTTAACCATTTCGTTTTCCTTAACGAACTTTAAGGAATCACCAATCTGGTCTTCAGTCATAGCAATCTGGTCGTATGTTTCAACGTTCATGAAGTGGAACATTTCACCATCGCTGTATAAGTACTGCATGTCAGATCTTTCGATGTGAGCAGCCGGGAATTTTTCGGTTGGACGGAAAGTCTTTTCGATAATACCACCGTTCTTAATGTTCTTTAATCTGGTTCTTACGAAAGCAGCGCCCTTACCTGGCTTTACGTGCTGGAATTCGATAACCTGTACTACGTTTCCTTCAATTTCAAGTGTGAGACCATTTCTAAAATCGCCTGCAGAAATCATGTATAAATCCTCCTTAAATGTAGCAGTTTTACTGCGTGCATAATAATCTTATCGTAGTATAACCTAAAACAGGAAATTTTTCAACATATTTTTTATAATTCTATCAATTCTTTCTTAGAATGGGTCAAATTCTCGTATCCGTCCGTTGTCATAACCACCATATCTTCGATTCTAACGCCTCCGAAATCAGGAATATAGATACCCGGTTCCACCGTCATAATCATGCCTGCTTCCACAATCTCCTCTTCAATCATAGAAAACCGTGGGTTTTCATGGATTTCCAGACCAACGCTGTGACCGAGACCGTGGCCGAAGTAACCTTCATAGCCTGCGCTATAAATTACATCTCTCGCCACCTTATCATATGCCTTGCCAGGCAATCCCGGTTTTAACATATCAAGTACTGCCAGCTGCGCCTTCAGAACCGTATTGTAAATCTCCTTCTGCTTTTCACTCGCTTTCCCCACCACAATAGTTCTTGTCATGTCAGAACAATAGCCCTTATATACACATCCAAAATCCATGGTGAGAAAATCGCCGGCTTCAATCTTTTTATGCCCCGGTTCCGCATGCGGTTTGGAAGAATTTACCCCGGAAGCTACGATGGATTCAAAACTTAACTTATCTGCCCCGTTCATCTTCATAAGGTACTCTAACTTCGCTGCAATTTCCAGTTCTGTTACGCCCGGTTTAATATCCTTTAAAATTTCTTCAAAGGCAATGTCACCGATATATTCTGCCTGACGGTGTAACTCAATTTCCTCTGCAGTCTTAATACGGCGCAGGTCTGCCAGTTCTCCGCCCAGAGGAACCAGTTCTTTTACTGCAAGACGTGCCTTTAAATTCTCGTAGGTGCTGTATCGCACCTGATTTGCTTCAAACCCGAGGTTTTCAATCTTCTCTGCTTCCAGAATATTGTTAATAAACTTGCAATAATCTCTTGCTGCATCCACTTCTACTATCGTGTAATCCGGTGCCTGATTGGTTGCTGCAATGGTGTAGCGGGAATCGGTAAACAAAGTTTTACTGTTTTTTGTAACAAGTAAATATCCCGTAGCTCCGGTAAAACCGGAAAGATAGCGCATATTGTAGCCATCGGAAACCAACACTGCATCCAGCTTCTTTGCATCTAAAAGCGCCTGTAACTTACTATATCTGAGCTGCATTACTACTTCCTCTCTTCCAAATATAAATGCTACTTACACATTTCCTTTATAGCCTCCATGGCAAGGTAATATCCCTGCAAACCGAGACCTAAAATTTCACCGGTACAAACCGGAGTAATCACGGATTTATGACGGAACTCTTCCCGTTTGTATACGTTGGAAATATGTACTTCAATTTTAGGCACATCAACAGATGCCAACGCATCGCGGATAGCAATGCTATAATGCGCATAAGCGCCCGGATTGATAATAATACCATCCACCTTATCATGGTATGCCTTCTGGATCCGGTCAATAATCGGGCCTTCTCCATTGTCCTGGAAGCATTCTAATTCAATACCTTCCGCCTCTGCCTTTGCCTGAAGACCTGCGATAAGACTTTCGTAAGATTCGTTACCATAAATTCCTTTTTCACGGATACCAAGAAAATTTAAATTTGGTCCATTAATGACTAAAATCTTCATGCTGTTTTCCTCCCAATTATGCTTTCAATAAATTTTCAATTTGACATATAATTTCATAAAAAGACATATTGTCTGTTTGCAGAACAAGGTCTGCACAAGCCTCATACACAGGACCTCTGACAGCCA
>JAZNXI010000188.1:0-8716 GCA_045593825.1 Lachnospiraceae bacterium | reverse complement strand
AGAGCCTGCCATACCCATCTGAGAATCCTTTCGCATAAGGATTACATATGAGATTTGCGCCCCGGTTTTTGCCGGGGCGTTATTTTTTCTTAAAAGTCATAGTCCCTGCTCCAAATTATCTCCCGACGCTACATTACGAATATATGATTTTCTTGCATATTCTGCAGAAAAGTTTTTATGAGCTACGCAACCGGCATGGATTCGCCATCCGTGGCTCAGCCATGCCTTTCGCAGACGTCCTGTCTGCGAATTGCTGTTTGGTAAGCAGAATATGAGAAAATCTATATATTCTTCATTAGTTGTCGGGAGATAATTTGTATAGGGACTATGACTGCTTTAAGAGAAGATATGTCCCGGCAAAAACCGGGGCGCAAAAATATAAGCATGTGGCTAGCGAAAAGGATTCCCGGATGGGTATGGAGGAACATTTTATTGACACCTTTATGGGCAAAAGGTAGAATGTAGGTAGATAACTTATAGTTAAAAGCAAAAGGAGTGGAAAGTGTTATTATGCGTACAGAAACCGAAATGCTCACGTTAATAAAAAATGTAGCTTTAAAGGATGATAATATCCGTGCTGCTTATATCGAAGGTTCTCGTACCAATCCAGAGGTTTCGAAAGACATTTTTCAGGACTATGATATTGTATACATTGTGGATTCTACCAAGCCATATCGGGAGGATAAGGAGTGGGTGGAACGATTTGGCGAAATATTGTATATGCATTACCCGGAGGACAATGTTTTTTATCCCTCTGATGTGGATAACTGTTATGGATGGCAGTTGCAGTTCGTTGACGGAAATAGGATGGACCTACATGTCTGCACGAAAGAAAACGCTTTAGAGAATCTGGAGATGTATCAGGTTATTGTGGATAAAGATGATATTTTGGCAAAGCCTTCGGAAGATGCTGTAAAGCAATATTATGTAAAGAAACCGCAGGATATTGAATTTCAGTGTACCTGCTCAGACTTCTGGTGGTGTACAAATAATGTGGCAAAAGGGTTGTGGCGCAAAGAAATCCCCTTTGCTATGGATGTGTTGAATTATGTGCTGCGTCCTCAACTTCTGCGCTTGTTGAGTTGGGAAATCGGCTACGAACATGATTTTTCTGTCAGTACAGGAAAGTCAGGAAAATATATAGAAAAGTACTTGTCAAAAGAGAAATATGCTCAGTTTCTTAAAACATATCCGGTTGGTAATGTGGAGGCAATCTGGGATGCAGTATTTGAAATGTGCGATATGTTTCATCGTACCGCAGTAGAGTTAAGTGGCAATATGAACTTTACCTATGACCATTTGAAAGCAAAGAATTGTCTAAGCTTCTTGAAGCATGTGCGACAGTTATCTGCAGATGCGGAGGGAGTTTTTTAATAATGAGAAAGATTGTATGAAAATACGTATCAATGACTATGTGATAAGGAGAAAACGTCATGAATAAAATAATGATATTAGGAACGTTCCATATGCAGGCCAAGAACGATAGAGTCAATTTTCAAGGAACGGATAAAATTTGCGAATATGAGGCTGAAATAACTCAGTTAGTGGATGTGCTTGCCGAGTTTAAACCGACTAGGATTGCGGTTGAGTATTGTAAATCGGAGCAGGCTTCGTTGGATGGTGAATATTCGGAATATCTTGCGAACGGTTCGACCTCTCCGAATGAAATTGACCAGATTGCTTTTCGCCTTGCAAAGAAATTGAAACAGGAGAAGGTGTATGCAATTGACTGGATGGAGCGTGGAGCTGCGGAACGGCCTTGTGGAGATGTGCAGGAATACGTACACATCAATCAACCTGAATTGGCAAGAGAAATTGATGATTTGAGCGATGTTCCGGTGGATTTAGAGAAGGAGACCATGAAGGAAGTTTTTCTCCGTATCAATTCCCGGGAAAGTGCACAGAAGTCGCTGGCACATTATATGAACTTTGCCCGCATCGGCAGCGAAGAATATTATGGCAATGGCTGGTTAATCTGGTGGTACCAGAGAAATTTGAATATCTTTACTAACACGGCAGCATTAGCAGACAGCAAGAATGAAGAACGGGTTTTACTAATCATTGGTGCGGCTCATAAAGGAATATTAGAGCAGTTTTTTCAAAACAGTATGGCGTTTGAGGTTGTCAATGCTTCAGAGTATTTAGAAAAACTGCAGTAATGAATATTCTGAACAGATTGGAAAATGTTTGTCAAAAGGAAGGATATAATATATAATAAGAGGGTGACGAGTTTTTCTGTCGGGAGGTGCAACAGAAAGGAGAGCACATGCCCGAAATAAGTAGGTTTTATGGAATTATTATTAAGATGTTCTTTAAACCCAAAGAACATGAGCCAAGTCATATTCATGCGTTGTATGGAGAGCACGTCGGTATCTTCGACTTACAAACCATGGAAATGACAGAAGGCGACTTGCCTATAAAAGCACAGGGGCTGATAAAAGAATGGATTAGCCAAAATCAAGAGTCCTTGTTGCAGATGTGGGATAGTCAGAAATTGAGAAAATTGCCACCTCTGTAGGTGTGGCAGAAAGGAGACCGTAGTATGATTCCAAGAATAAAGAGTGTAACGGCATCAGAAAATTATCACCTGCATGTGATTTTTGACGATGGAAAAGACGGCATGTATGATATGAATGAGGATATAGACACATTGGAAGGTTATTCTGCTTTGAAGGAAATTCCGGGGTTGTTTGATTTGGTTCAACTGGATGAAAGCAGAACCTGTGTATTTTGGAATGATTATATTGATCTCCCGAGTGATATAATTTATGAATGTGCGCGAATAAGCAAAGGTCAATAAAAAAACGGTTTGTCGAAACTTTATGTTTCAGGCAAACCGTTTTTCTTCTATTGACCGCGCAACGCGACTGAGGAAATGCGAAGCATTTTCGAAGTGCTTATTCGTACACTAGTTGCCCCGGTTATTTGCCGGGGCGTTGAACATTTTATTGACACTTATATGGGGGAAAGGTAGAATGTAGGTAATTAATTTTCTTGATTATAAGGCAAAAATTAGGCACGACATAATTGTCTAGCGGAAAACATGTCATTTCTCACTTTGTAACGTGGCATTTTAGTGCCGGTTCAGTAATAATAAACAGCGAAAGGAGACAGCAAAATGATAGACCAGGTGAAAATCGGAGGTTTCTTAAGAGAATTACGGAAAGAAAAAGAACTGACCCAGGAGCAGCTGGCAGAGAAGTTTGGTGTATCTTCCCGAAGTGTATCCCGGTGGGAAAACGGTAACACTATGCCGGAGCTGGGTATTTTGGTGGAACTGGCGGAGTTTTATGAGGTTGACATCAAGGAAATCATTGATGGTGAAAGGAAAAGTGAGAATATGAAAAAAGAAGAAAAAGAGACGTTGCGCAAGGTCGCAGATTATGCGGAAGTGGAAAAGAAGCTGGTAGTGAGGCGCAGGTGTATCGTAACCTTTGTGGTAACATTGGTGTGTGCGCTGTTCATTATGATTGGATATTTTGTTTTTCCGCAATTACCGGCAGACAGCCTGCTGAGAAGCGACAGGTTATGGATGGGAATGGGAATCTTAGGCGTGGCAGGTTTGTGGGGTATCGTCATTCATGAAAACCGCAAAAATGCTGCAAAGGATAAGTAGTTTTTTGACCCCTATAGGACCAATGGGAGACTTGTTATTTTAGAAAAGCATGCTATAATGTGTTAAAGCAATAAAGTACAGGAGGATAAACAAATGGAATTAAAGTATCCAAAACTTTGTTCCGGAATAAAGTTAATGTATGCCAGCTGGTGGTGTATTCTGCTCGGAATTGTTGCCGGTTTTGTGGGAGGTTTCGCTGCCATATTTGCGGGTTTGGGGCTCATCATATTGCTGGAACTGGCAGCAGGAATTTTTGAGCTTCTGACATATGGTTTGCAGTTTGGAGGTCTCTATAAGGCAGGAAAGGACGATGAGCGGTATAAAAAGCCATTTTATATGCTTTTGATAGAATTATTGATTGCAGTGGCATTGATAGTGGCAATGTTTACCCAATCCTATGTTTTGATTTTCTTTATTGGAGTTGTGGGAGGCTTGACCTGCATGGTTTTGGAGCCGTTACGGTTATGCCTGTTCTTAAAGTATACGGAAGAACTGGTACGGGAGAATGGTGATGCCGGAGTAGATGGTTACTATAAAATAATCCGGAATTGCTTTTTGGCGGCTTACGGAGGCGTGATTCTCGGAAGCATTATTATGGCTTTGGAAATTTTAATGTGGTTGGGAATTCTGCTTATCGCTATGGCGATGTTTAGTGCTATAGGCAGCTATATTTTTTATGGAATTTTCCTGCATAGGACAAATAAGTTTTTTAAAACTCTGGAAAAACAGGAGGAGTGAAAGATTATTCTTAAGAAAAATCTTTGTATTTAAAATAACAAGGACGTATCACAAATAATCCTAAATGGTTATTCTGTGATACGCCCTGTTATTTTTTATTCTTTATTCTTCTACAAATTAAGTCCCTTATCTTCAGGGGCACCAATCATAAGATTCATGCACTGTACGGCTGCGCCGGAGGCACCTTTGCCGAGATTGTCGAAGCGGGTGGAAACTACCATGCGCTCGTCGTTACCGTAAATCAGGATCTCCATGCCGTCGTAACCGGTGATGGTGTTGGCGGAGAGGAAATTGCCGGTAATCTGCTCGTCATCAAGGGCAAGTACCTTTACAAACTTCTGGCATTCATAGTGCTTGGCGAAAACGTCGTGGAGTTCTGCCAGGGTTACCTTCTTATTCAGGGCATCGGCGTGGAATGGAATGGTAACAATCATGCCGCTGTAATAGTCGCAAACCTGAGGCAGGAAAATAGGCTCATGGGTAAGGCCCGGAACCGCCTTCATTTCCTTTAAGTGCTTGTGCTGCTGGGCAAGGGCGTACTGACGAGGAGAGCAGAGAGGGTCGTGGGCATCACCGGTGGTTTTACCGATGGCGCGGGTATCTGCGTCCTGATACTGTGCAATTGCCTTTTTGCCTGCACCGCTGTAGCCGGAGATGGCTGCACAGGTAATGAGGGCGTCCTCTGTGATAAGGCCTGCCTGCATCAGCGGATATACAATGGCATTAAAGCCGCTGGCATAACAGCCCGGAACGGCAACACGCTTGCTGCTTTTGATGTTTTCCTTATGAGCCGCAGATAATTCCGGGAAACCATAGTTCCAGTCCGGATTGGTGCGGTGTGCGGTGGAAGCATCGATGATGCGTACATTTGGATTCTCCACGTAGCTTACTGCCTCGATGGAAGCCGCATCCGGCAGACACAGGAAGGTGATGTCGGATTCGTTGATTTTCTTTTTTACTTCAGCAGGATCTTTTCTGAGTTCGGAATCAATGGTAATGAGTTCGATATCATCTCTGCCTGCAAAACGTTCTAAAATGCGAAGTCCGGTGGTGCCTTCGCCACCATTAATAAACACTTTTGTTTTATTCATGGAAATTACTTCCTTTCGTATGTACTGAGAAATATTTCTCATAATTATACAATAAAAGTGCATTTTATGCAAGTACTGTATTAAAGTATGTCATTTCAAAGGAAAAGTGCATTGTGAAATGAAAGAAGCTGTGGTATTGTAACTGTATCAACAATATTTTATGAAAAATAATATATAGGAGGGTTATTATGGAGCCGAGACGTTTGGGTGGAGACAGGAAAAATAAATTAAAAATCACCTGGAATTCCCCGGTAATCTTAACCTTTGTGTCCATTTGCCTGGTAGCAACGGTTCTTAATTATATTACGAAAGGAAAGTCCAATGGACTCCTTTTTATGACGTATCACTCATCTTTAAAATCGCCAATGACTTATGTGCGTTTTTTTAGTCATGTGTTTGGGCACGCAGACTGGGCACATTTTATGGGCAACATGAGTTATATTCTGTTGCTTGGCCCGCTTTTGGAAGAAAAGTACAAGTCCCAAACACTTATTGAAGTAATTGCCATAGCGGCGCTTATCACCGGTTTGGTTAATTATATATTCTTTCCGGGTATTGCTTTGTGCGGCGCCAGCGGCGTGGTATTTGCTTTCATGCTGCTTTCTTCTTTCACCAGCTTCAAAGAAGGCGAGATTCCGTTGACCTTTTTACTGGTAGCAGTATTTTTTATCGGCCAGCAAGTCATCCAAGGAATTACCCTGAATGACAATGTATCCAACATGGCGCACATTGTGGGCGGTATTGTTGGTGGTTTGTGCGGATATGTACTCAACCGCAAGACATCTTAAAAATAGCGGGAGCATGTTTTATGTGCAAAAGATTTATTCCGGCGAAAATAATAGTATGATAAAAATAAAAAGTAAAGGATTGTTATAGACTAAAAAATTAGCCCGTCAGTATCCAAGTGTCCGACCTCTCAAACGATGGTTGTTCGGCAAGGATGGACAAGTTTGCTTGTTCCATCCGGGACGAATAACCGTCGGAGGAGGCAGGCGAACACGGATACTGACGGGCTAATTTTTATTTAATAACAGCCTTTACTGTTCCATATTTTTATACTTCTGATATCTTACGCCGGAATCTTCCTTTGCTGCTTTGAAAAGCGCTTCCGCATGTTCAGGGAAGGTACGCTTTAAGGCAGCGTATCTGGTTTCTCCCTCTAAGAATTCCTCGTAATCTAAGGATGGCTCCTTGGAGTCAAGCTTCATCGGCTTTTCCTCGTTTGGATTGTAGCGGTACAGGAGCCAGTAACCGGCATCCACGGCACGCTTCATTTCTTCCTGTACGTTTGCCATACCGGCCTTAATACCGTGGGCAGCACATGGAGTGTAAGCGATGATAACGGATGGTCCCTTGTGCATTTCTGCTTCGTGAACCGCCTTGATTAACTGGTTCGGGTCGGCACCCATGGCAACCTGAGCGACGTAAACATTGCCGTAGGTCTGGAAGATGGCACCAAGATCTTTCTTTCTGCTCTTCTTACCGGAGGAGGCAAACTGTGCCACCGCACCGAGAGGAGTTGCCTTGGAGGACTGACCGCCGGTGTTGGAGTAGATTTCGGTATCTACAACAAAAACATTGATGTCTTCGCCGCTGGCAACCACGTGGTCTAAGCCGCCGAAACGGATATCATATGCCCAACCATCGCCGCCAAACATCCAGAAGCACTTCTTGGAGAGCTGGTCTCTGCGGGCTAAAATCTTATCTGCAAGCATATCCTTTGCGGTAGGCTCACGCAGGGCAAGGTCTCTGACCTCTAACTCAGCCACTAAAGCATCGGTTGCTTCTCTGGACTTATCAAAGTCATCAAATGCTTCCAACCAGTTCTTTGCTGCTTCGCTGCAGGTTTCTTCTAAGTAAGCCTCAACTAAAGTCTTCTGCGCCAGTCTCTGCTGCTTCACGGATAAGAACATACCAAGGGCAAGCTCTGCATTATTTTCAAACAGGCTGTTGGTCCATGCAGGTCCGAAGCCTCTCTTGTTGGTAGTGTAAGGAATGCCCGGCATTGGGGAACCCCAGGCCTGGGAACATCCGGTAGCATTTGCCCAGTATACGCGGTCACCAAAGAGCTGGGTGAGTAACTTTGCGTAAGGAGTTTCGCCACAGCCTGCGCAGGCAGCGGAGAACTCGATGAGCGGCTGACGGAACTGGCTTCCCTTAATGGTGTAAGGGTTGAATAAATCACCCTTGTCGGAAATTTCAAGGCCGTAGTTCCAAAGGGTCTTCTGTTCTTCCTTAAGAGTAACAGGTTCCATGGAAATTGCTTTTTCCTTAGCAGGACAGCAAGCTACGCAGGAACCGCAGCCGGTACAGTCGTAGGTGGAAACCTGCATGCTAAAGTGTAATCCCTTAGCGGCTGCACCCATAGCAGGAACGGTTTCAAAGCCTTCCGGAGCATTTGCCTTTTCTTCGTCGTTAAGTAAATATGGACGGATAACAGCGTGCGGACAAACCAGGGCACACTTGTTACACTGGATACACTTGGAGGAGTCCCAAACAGGAACCTTCAGGGCGATACCACGTTTTTCGTAAGCGGTAAGACCAAGGTCGATACGGCCGTCTTCGTAGCCCTTGAAGGCACTGACAGGAAGGTCATCGCCCTTCTGCTTGTTGATTGGCTCTAAGATGTTAGTAACAACGGCAGGAACTTCTGCTGTTGCTGCTGCTTCGCAAACTTCCTCTGCATTCTTCCAGGAAGCAGGAACCTCAACCTTTACAATCTGGGTAGCACCTGCGTCAATAGCGGCAACGTTTCTTGCAACTACATCGTCACCCTTGGCAAAGTAGGTCTTGCGGGTTGCAGCTTTAATCATTTCCAGTGCTTCTTCGGTAGGAATTACCTGCATGAGAGCAAAGAAAGAAGCCTGTAAAACGGTATTTGTGTGACTGCCAAGACCTAATTCCTGGGCAATCTTATTAGCGTCAATTACATAGAAGTTAATGTTCTTTTCCGCAATCTGACGGCGGACTTTAGCAGGAATGTGTGCTTCCAGCTCTGCGCCGGTCCAGCTGCAGTTAAGCAGGAAAGTACCGCCTTCTACAATTTCATCTACAATATCATATTGGTTAATATAACTTTGGTTGTGGCAAGCCACAAAGTCAGCCTGTTTTACATAGTAAGAACTTGTAATTGGTTCATCGCTGAAACGTAAGTGTGATTTTGTGACACCAAATGATTTTTTTGCGTCATATTCAAAGTATGCCTGTGCATGTTTATCTGTGTTGTCGTTGATAATACGTACGGTGTTGTGGTTAGCACCAACAGTACCGT
>JAZNXI010000187.1:0-13614 GCA_045593825.1 Lachnospiraceae bacterium | reverse complement strand
ACTTAATTGAAGTTATTACTTGTTTTATATATTGGATGTGTTATAATAGACTGAATACAAATCATACTTTGATGGGAGGTATGTATATGGAAAACTTTAACCGGCTCTTTTATGAAATAACTGAATTGGGAACCATGTGCGGCTTGTTTTACGGTGGTGTGAATAGGTGTGTTATTTACACCTTGGCCGACAAGTATTGGGTAGTGTGTACAAATACAAAAGCGGTATTATATCATAGTGAAAGTCTGGAATCTGTATATGCTTTTATGGATGCTATCTTGGCCCGCTTCCGGGGGTGTGTTTATTGATTGTGCCTTATACTCTATATGCGGAGCAAGGCCGGGTATTGCGCTCCGGTATTCATTATTTGTATATCGGTGCCTGGCTCCAGCCTGATCCCGGCCGTTATGTGGTCCTGGTGCATGGTACATTGTCCAGGGTTGAGTATTATTCGATTTGTACAAAGTACAAAATAGCCTTATACTCTTATCACCCGGCTAATTGGACGGATATAAAGCCTTATCATGATAGTAAATTATGGAAGCAACTCCGGGCCGGTTGGATGGTAAGGGTTAAAGAAAAGGAATTTAAGGGGAGGTTAATTCATAATGGAATGCAATAAAAAGGTTGGTAGCATGAGTTTGATTGATATTCTTTTTATTATTGTAAAGGTTTTATATTTTTTGTTAATTGAATTATATGGTGATGTTCCTAATGGTGTAAGAAATTATGGTATTGAAAAGCTGAATAAAGTAATAGATGAATTAAAGACAATGGGAGGTAATGATAATGTCTAAAGCTTATCACGAATACTCTAAGCTTAGAGGAATAGCACAATCCAGGCTTCAACGTTTGCAGATGATGGGCGCTCCGGTGGAGGGTATCAGCTTTCCAACGGTGGCCGAATTGCAGAAGAACAGTATCAGCGCAGCCCGGGCGGAAAAGAATGTTAAGCAATTCCTGGCCGGGCCAACAACGGTAAAAGAGTGGAGGAAAACACCGGCGGATTTATTCCCTACCTTTCGGGCCACCGCCGCCGGTGTGGAGGTAGCACCAAAAGCGGTACTCCAGCACCGGGAGCGCAACCGGCGGTACCGGGAGCGCCAGCGGGAAATATACTCTAAGCTTACAAAAGACCAACAAGCGTTATTGAAGGCGGCTAAGCGCCTGGGTGTAACAATAGCGCCGGGCCAGGCGGAAGCTTTCGAAGAATATATAAAATACAGATATGCCCAGGGTATTGGTTCAGTAAAATATTTTATGGGTAATGTGGTAGAGGATTTTGAAACCTACCGGAAAAATAATCCTCGCCATAATGCTAAAGAGATACTTGACGATTTTAACCGGTTTGCCGCTGATCGGCGTGGTTTGCAGAGTTTGTTTGATAGGATTACTTCCGGGAAAGAGCCTACAACCAGGCAAAGTGATGTATTTAATCATGCCTGGGAGCGTTTTTCCGAAAAGTGGAAGAGGTAATAATTTTATGCGGTTGAGATGGGAAGAGATATCAATTGGAACCCCTGTTGATATTCAAAGAGAACTAACCCGCCTGGGTGTTTTAAGGAAACAACCAAAAGCCCGGAAGCCTGGCGCTCGGGCTAATAACTATGTTAATACAATGGCGGCTTTTGATATTGAAACCAGCCGTATTGATCTGCCTATTCCTAAAGGCGAAAAGCAAAACTCTCATGCTTTTATGTACATATGGCAATTTCAAATCGGTGATGATTTGACAATCATTGGCCGTTATTGGGATGATTTTAAAAAGTTAATAGAATTATTATGCCGCAAGCTTTATGATATATCGGAAGAATTCCATATGGATGAGATACCGCATTTAGTTTGCTGGGTGCATAATCTGGCCCATGAATGGGCCTTTTTAAGCGGTATATATAACTTCCAATATAATGAAGCATTTTTCCGGGAACCCCGGAAGCCTATTTATTGCAGTATGTATGGGTGCATCGAATTCCGGTGTTCTTATATGCAGACTAATATGAGCCTGGCGGCATTAACTAAGCGTTATGGCGTAGAGCAGAAGTTAAGCGGTCAGAAGTTTGATTACAATAAAATCCGCTATCCCTGGACCGAATTAACTGAATATGAATTGGATTACTGTTGTATTGATGTTTCTTCCCTGGTGAAAGTAATGGCTATTCGCATGGCCCAGGATGGGGACAATGTACAAACAATCCCCCTAACTTCAACCGGTTATGTGCGGAGGGATGTTAAAGCGGCTTTAAAACCTTTATATATGGAAATAAGGGATATTTTGCCAACGGAGGAAGCATACCGGTTACTCCGGGATGCCTTCCGGGGAGGTAATACACATTGTAACCGGGCTTATAGCGGCCGCATAATGGAAAATGTGTATTCTTATGATATGGCTTCCTGTTATCCGGCCATGTTGTTAACGAAAAAATATCCGGTAGGTAAATGGCGCTTTCTTGATGATCGGTTAAGCTTGGATAGGATTATGAAATTCCTGGGCCTTAATTATGCGGTGGTGGCCCGGTATGTATTTACCAATATTCATTTAAAAAATCCCCGGGAGCCAATACCATATTTATCACTAAGCCGTACTCAATCAACCGGGCATATGAAAATTGATAATGGCCGTATATTGTATGCTGATATATGCAGTTGCGCTTTAACTGAATATGATTTAGATATAGTGCTCAAGCAATATGATTATGATGAAATATCCGTGTTAACTGCTATGGTATCTCAAAAGGGTTATTTACCGGAAGAGTATAAAGATGTTATACGGAAGTATTATCACGATAAAACCGCATTAAAGGGGTTGGAGGGAAAGACACCGGAAGAAACCCTTGAAATTTTATACACCTACCAAAAAAGCAAAGAGCGCATTAATGCGATTTTTGGCATGACTTGTCAATCGGCTTTGAATAGTGATGTGTTTTATATTAACGGTACTTATATTGTTCTTGATTATGAATTAAGAAAACATAAAGTACCGGAATTATTAGAGAAGTTAAAGCGGGAGGGTGTTGATAGTGAATCATTATCAAAAGCGCTGGACAAGGCCCAGGATATTGATGCTACATTGCTAAAAGCTAAATTCCCATATAGCTGGGGGGTGTACACTACCAGCCTGGCCCGTGCGGCATTACAGGAGGGAATAGATTTAGCCGGTGAACAGATGTATTACTGCGATACCGACAGTATTAAAACGGTTGGGCCGGTGGATATTGAGAAATTGAACGCACCCCGCCGGAAGCTGGCCCAGCGTTACAAGGGTGTCGAAAAGGATGTGAAAGGTAACCCGCATTATATAGGTATTTTTGAGTATGAACAAACATATGACCGGTTTATAAGTTGCGGGGCAAAAAGATATGCTTATGAGATTGATGGGCATATGAATATCACGGTTTCCGGTGTTCAAAGTAAGATAATAAATGAAGCCACCGGGGTACCTTATGCGGTGGAAGAGTTGGGAGCGCTGGAGAATTTCCGGGAAGGGTTTACTTGGAAAAAGGCGGGCGGTGTCCTGGCCGTTTATAATGATAATGATGATTTTGATTATACTGATCCGGCCACCGGCCGGGCGGTGCATATTGGTAAAAATGTTGCCTTGTGTCCTTCAACTTATACCATGACTTATGAAAAGGATTATAAAGCTTTATTGGAAGAGTTAAAATTGTACGGTGAATATATTGACGAAAGGAAGTAATTAGATGGGTAAGATTTATAATGAATCCGGTTGGGTTAATTGGGATTGGATTATGAATGATCCGTCCATTATTAAAATGGCGGTGGGTGCCCGGGCGGTGGGTAAAACATATGGCTGCTTCAAGTGGCTATTTCAGAATAAGAAAAAGTTTATATATCTCCGGCGCTTGAAAACTCAATTAGACTTATGCGCTACCGAAGCCGGTAACCCGTTTAACAAAGTGGCCGTTGATATGGGCTTTAAGATGAAAGCGGTCAAAAAAGAGGGTATGGTATATTTTCGGTACGATACCGAAGAAGGGGAAGATTTTGCCCTGGGCCTGGCATTGTCCACCCTGGCCACCGTGCGGGGTGTTGACTTTAGCGGGTACGATTACATTATATTTGATGAAGCCGTGGCCATGGTAAATGAACGTCCGATTAAAAATGAGTTTAATACCCTTTTAAATATGTACGAAACCATTAACCGAAACCGGGGAGCCGCCGGGCTGGATGATCGGCCGCCTATTATCCTGGTTATGCTGGGTAATGCAAATAAGTTAAGCAACCCCTATTATACCGGATGGAGGTTTACCAAAACCGCTTTAAAGATGATCCGGGGTGGTCAGATGGTTTACCGTACCCCGGACGGTAGCCGGTTAATGCTGATATTACTTAATAGTCCTATAAGCGAACAAAAAGCCGATACCGCTTTATACAAGAATGCAAGCGCTGATTTTATTAGTATGGCGCTGGACAATGCCTTTAGAGTGGATGCAACCAATATTCGGCCGGAGCCGCTCCGGGAATACCGGCATATTGTTTCGGTTGGTGAGATTGGTATATATAAGCATAAATCGGCCCGGAAGTATTATGTGTGTTCGGTTCAGCAGAAAAGCCCATATTATGAAGCTTACGGGATTCAGTTAAAAATGTTTGTCCAGGATTATTTTATGCTACGAATAAATTATATGGCGGTAAAGAATATTTTCTTTGAAGATTTTGAAAATGAACTACTTTTTCGTGAATATTTTGATTTGAATTAATTATTGACTTTTGAAAAGTTTGTGGTATTATAATTATAGTACCTTATAAATTTCAGTTGGGAGGGTGTTAAATGGATTCCGTAATGATTATTTACAAATCAGAATCCGGATGCCATGCGGTAACTTTTGTGGATAGTGATAATGCTATTGAGTTTACTAAGATGTTGCGGGAATTCGGTTATACTTATGAGTATTATAAATATACTCATATTGATGGGTATATTCGCATAGCCCATTTTCCCGCATAAGTTTGATGCCGACAACCGGGGCCGGGTACCGGCCCTGGATGCCGCCACCAGGCGGAAAATAATTTTTAGGAGGTTGCTTATTATGGAACTTACCCCTATTGAACTCTTCCGGGCGAAGAATGGTGACGGTGTGGAGAATGTGAAGGAATGCGAAGGCGAAGTAATTTACCCGGTGGCATTCACTACGAAAACCTACACCGGCCAGGATGAGAAGGAGCACAATGTACTGATTATCAAAGACGGGCGTTCCGGCCGGATGTACAAAACCGAAGTGAAGGCATTCATTGAAAAATTCCTGGATTACGATGCTTCCTTCGGTGGCTGCCCGGATGCCGAAAAGCCCGGTATCGTGATCGTGGCTCATACCAGCAAGAAAGGTAACAAATACGTTTCCTTTGACCTGGTGGAGCCGGAAGCGTAATTCTCTCCCCTACCCCGCCGAAAGGCGGGGATTTTTTATTGCTTTAAAATATTACTTATGTATAATAATAAGTGGATGGTTGATATTATCCCATACGCAACCCCCAGAAGGGGCGGGATGCCGGGGCGCCGGTGCAAGTATTATCAACCATCCTATTTTAATAGGAGGGATCGGTATGCAAGACTTCATTAACATTATTCAAGGTGTTGGCTTTCCTATTGCTTGTTGCATTGCCATGTTTATTATGTTGCAGAATGAACAGAAGCAACATAAAGAAGAGTCGGAACAAATCCGGGCGGCGCTGATTGAACAGAAGGTTGCTTTTACGGAAGCAATCCATAGTCAGGAGTCACGAACCACCGAAGCAGTTAATAATAACACAATGGTTATGCAACGGCTGGTTGATATGCTGGAAGGTGACAAAAAATGATTACCGGCAGGGAATTTGCCGCCCAGGCGGAAAACCCTAAATATGATAAAATTAAATATTCACAGTGGGACTGCCAGCGGTTTGTGGAAGAAGTGCTTTTTGATTGCGGAGTTAAGAAGCCAGACGGAAAGCCCTATAATTGGAAGGGTAGTAATTCTATGTGGCGGAATGCCCTATCTGAAAAAGGCACCATTGCGGAATTTATAGACAGATACGGAGAGCTGCCGCCGGGTGCCTGGGTGTTTATGGTTAAATTTGACGGAGGGGAAAAGGAAAAAGGCTATAATGACGGGGAAGGAAACGCAACCCATGTAGGTATCTATATCGGCGGCGGCCTGGTAAGGGATTCCACCCGGAGCTCCAAAACCGGCCGGGATGGTGTGGATACCCGCTCCATTAAAGATTTCAATCATGCTGGATTATGCAAATATCTTGACTATTCTTTACCTTCCGTGGATAATGAAATTAAGGATAAGATTGCATCAATTCTATCCAATATCAAAAATGAGATTGCTTTAGTAGAGGGGATGTTAAAACTATGACTTTAGCTGAAATTAAGGAACTGCATTCCATGGGATTTACCCCGGATCAGATTATAGCGCTCACAACTCCGGCCGCTTCTACACCGGCGGCCGGTAATCCGGCGGAGGAAGCGCCAGCACCTACCGCCGATACAACCCCGGAAGCGGACAACACCCCCGCCACCGGGGAAGCAATCTCCCCGGCCGGGGAAGTGCAACCCATCTCCACAACCCCGGCCCCGGAGGTTGAAAAAGATACCACCATTGCCCAGCTGGCGGAAGAAGTTAAAGCGCTCCGCCAGATGGTCCAGGGAAACAATATCCGGGACCGTACCTTTGATATGCCGGAAACCCCGGAACCTAATCCGGAGGATATTTTAGCCCTGTTTATTCGCCCGGACCTTAAAGGCGAAGGAGGTAAATAAAGTGGTTGGCCTTATCAAAGTTATGATGCTTATCCTGGCCCAGCTTACCAGGATTGCGGATAGCCTTTCAAAACCTTCAAAACCCAATAACAAAAAGGAGGATTCAAGTAAATGAGTGTGAATACCGTCAACTTTCAGCAGATTGGCCAGCTTATGACCAATATCGTGGCCCAGGCCGGTGGAAAAACCGCCCTGGCCAACATCAACACAAAAGATTTTACCAGCGTGGCCCAGGTGGGCCTTTCCCTTCCCCTGGACAGTGTAATGAATACCCTTGCGGGTGTTATCGGCCGCACCGTGTTCGCTATTCGGCCCTATTCGGCCCGCTTCAAGGGGCTTGAAAAAAGCTTGTATACCTGGGGCGCATATATGCGGAAGCTTTCCATTGCTGATACTGATTGGGAAGATGATCCGGCCTATTCCTACCCCGTGACCTACGATGCAAGCCAGAACCCGCCCACCGGTGACGGTCTTTCTGTCGATCAGTGGAAAATCAAAAAGCCCAATATCCTTCAGACGGTATTCACCGGCTCCAGCGTTTACCAGGATCATATGACGATCACCAAAAAGCAGTTACAGACCGCTTTTCAGAATGAAACCGAATTCGGCAGTTTTGTTAATCTGCTTATGACCGGCTTTTCCAATAAGCTGGAGCGCTCCAAAGATGGTACAGCCCGGGGCCTGGTTGCCAATATGATTACCGCCCTGGTGGCCGAAGCCGGAGGGAATAGCTCTCCCCGGGTGGTTAAACTGCTGACGGAATACAACGCCGAAACCGGTAGCACCCTTACCGCTACGGATGTTTATCTGCCGGAAAACTTCGCTCCCTTTATGAAGTGGGCTTATGCCCACATTGCCCAGATTTCTTCCCTTATGGAAGAAAGCTCCGTAATGTATCAGACAGTTATCAATAACAAGCCTGTATTCCGCCACACCGAAGCGGAGCGCCAGAAAGTTTACCTTTTCGCTAAGCAGAAATTCGCCATGGAAGCGAGGGTATTGGCCGATACCTACCATGATAGTTATCTGACCCGGGCGGATGTTGAAACCGTCAATTTCTGGCAGAGCATCCAGACACCCGGCAGCGTAACCGCAACACCGGCCTATACCAGCGCCGCCGGTGTCCTGGTGGAAGCGGCCCAGCCCGTAACCGTGGAAAACATCTTCGGCATTATGTTTGATGAGGATGCTGCCGGTTATTCCTACACCGACCAGGAATATCTTTCTACTCCGATTAATGCGGCGGGGGCCTATTACAACATCTGGCTGCACGCTCGGCCCAAAGTATTTATGGACCTGAGTGAGAAGTGCGTACTTCTGCTTCTGGAATAATCAACCATACCCGGTATGGGAGGGGATAGCTTCCCCTCCCCTATTTTAATAGGAAGGAAGTGTAATAATGGCTTTCACGGTTGAGTTTTGGGCTTTCTCCAAAAAAGAAAACTCAACAAAACAACCCACCACCGGAAGCGGTATATCTTATACCAATGTACTGCTGAAAGACGAAACCAGCATTTTAAACCCGGTGCTTAAAGTGGCGGTTTCTTCCATGCCGGTTCCCACCGTGGCCCCGGTAAATACTATGACCTATTGTTATATTCCTAAATTCAACCGGTACTATTTCATAACCGATTGGGTATATAATGCCGGTATATGGGAATGTTCCCTGGCGGTTGATGTTCTGGCCAGCTTCAAAACCGCAATAGGCGCTACTTCCGCATATATCGAAAGAAGCGCTTCCGCTTATGATGGGAATATCATTGATAAGCTTTACCCGGCTAATACGGATTATGATATTTCCCGGGTTGCTTTAGCGGCCGCTTATTTTGGTGTGGCACCTTCCGGCGGTAGTTATGTGGTGGGTGTCGTTAATTCGGAAGCAAACACCGCCGGAGCCATTACCTATTACGCAATGACACAAACCCAGCTTGCTAATTTACTGGCATATATGTTCGGTAATGATATATGGAACGCCAGCGGCATTACTGAAATATCGCAAGGGTTTTTTAAATCAATGTTTAATCCCATGCAATATATTGTATCATGCCAATGGCTTCCTTTCGCAAATTCCGCTTTTGGAAGTACCACCGGTACTATTTATATCGGATATTATAATTCCGGTATCACGGCCACTAAGGTAACCACCCTTTTTGAAAAGGGTCATATTACCGGCACCATTACTAACCACCCCCAGGCGGCCAGCCGGGGAAGTTACCTTAATTATGCCCCCTATACCAGCATTACACTATACATTCCGCCTTTTGGTAGTATTCCGATTGATACCGCATTTCTTAGAAAAGGCAATTATTTATATTGCCCGTATTGGGTGGATCATATTACGGGGGAAGCCACCGTACAAATATCTTTATGCCCAACCAACCAGGGTATTGAATCAAATGTATGTGCGGAGCGCTCCGCTAAAATGGGTGTACCTATTCAGTTAGCCCAGGTAATGACAGATTATTCTCACACAATTCAAACCATGCAAAGTGGCCTTTCCGGCGGTATTGCCGGGATTATTGCCGGGGCGCTGGGCGCTACCGTGCAAAGCGCTCTTGATGCAAAATTTCCCCAGGTGTCAACTTCCGGTAGTAATGGCTCGTTTATGTCAAACAATATTACGGCTCATGCTATTTTGCAACACACTAAAATTGTGGATGGAGATAATACCGACTTTGGCCGCCCGCTTATGTCGGTTAGAACAATCAATACCTTATCCGGTTATGTAAAGTGTGGAGAAGCACACCCCGCTATACCTTGTTTACAGGAAGAATTGACAACTATTACCAACTTCCTTACTTCCGGTTTCTTCTATGAATAAGGGAGGGATTTTATGGCTACAAGCCCGCCCAGGGTGGAAGGTGGGTGGTGGGTAAGTACCGCCGCCACCGGATTGGGTAGTACCCACCTTAACCCGTCCAGCGCCCAGATAGCAAACGCTTATAAAGTACGTTCACAATTATTGGGATATGGTTTTTCGGAAACGGCCATAGCCGGTATATTGGGAAATATGCAAAAGGAAAGCGGGCTTTCACCGGCCGCCATTCAGAAAAGAAGTGTTTGTCCTAATAATGCGGATGATGTTAATGATGTACCCAATTCCGTAATGATAAATTATTATGATCCCGCCGACCCCACCAATGACGGTTACGGTATCGGTCTTATCCAATGGGATAGTTATACTACCACCAACCCCGCCGGTTGTGCTCTGGTATCATATGCAATCCGATACGGATATACCTGGTATATAGGAAACTGCCAGACTTCCCGCATTGAATTTGAATACCAGCACGATAGCACCGGCGCAGCCATTCCTATTGATGGTCGTACATATAATTGGTGGACAGTATACAGATTTTCCGGTATTGATTGGACTTATAGCCTGTTTAAACAAATGTCAACTGCATATAGCCCCCGGGTGGCCGCCGATGTTTATCGGGCTTGCAGAGTAAAGCCGGAATACGATCCGACAAGCGCAGAACAACGCAGGGACAATGCCGCATTTTGGTATGATTACTTTATAGCCCATCCGATAGCCCCGCCGGAGCCGTATATTTTGCTTATGGCTCATAAAAACAATGAAAGGAAGGTTTTAAAAAATGTCAAAATCCGCCTTTGATTTTAGCATTCCTACACAATATAGCATGAACAACCTTATTACTAATATGGTTACACCCAATACCATTCATTGCAGAAATACCGCCCTTTTCGGTTTTTTCCAACGGTATCTGCTCCAGGAAGTTTTCTCCCTGTATAAATGGGTTATGCCGGAAAAATGGGATGAGGATGCTTTCAAGTATTGGCTTTTCTGTATCGGCACCGTAGCCATTATCAATACCGCTGAATATGGCGTTATTCCCCAACCGTGTACCCTGGGCGGCTATAATGTCTTTTACCGCCCCGCCTGGGTGATAGTCACTAATCCGCTTTTGGGTAGCATCAAAGCCAATATTGATAAAGAATGCACGGTAATTAAACTGACCCCGGATTATGCCGGGATCATGGACCTGGTTAATCACTATGCAGATCAAATGGCGCTGATGTGCGAAACCGTGGAAGTGGATGCCACCAATGTTAAAATTGCAACCATTTTCGGCGCTGAAAATAAGGCCCAGGCGGAAGCCTACAAAAAGATGTTTGACCAGGTAGCATCCGGCAATCCCGCCATTGTGGTGGGTAAAAATATGCTGAAAGATATTGACGGTTCCCCGGCCTGGATGCCGTTTACTCAAAATGTCAAAAATACCTATATTATTACTGAACTTCTGGCCGACCTTCGCACCATCCGCAATCAATTCCTTACGGATATAGGTATTCCCAATTCAAATACTTTGAAACGGGAGCGCCTTATATCCGATGAAGTTAATTCCAATAATGTTGAAACCCGCACTAAATGTGAATTGTGGTTGGAATCCATCCAGAAGGGTATCAAAAAAACCTTTGACCTTTTCGGTACATTCAACTTTTCCGTTGATTTTCGTTTTGATGCTCCGGCTATGAATAAAGAAGAAAAGGAAGGTGACAAATAATGCCCGCTAAAATGTCCGTTCGTGGCTTATACGCCTGGGATGATACCCTTTTTGAAAGTATGCAAGTGCCCGCCGCCTTTACCGAAGATGATAAAGAAATCCTGGTTGACAATATCTTAATTGAAACAGCTGACTTTGAATGCGTTTATACTTCCCCGGAATTCCTGGCCGTAGCTATTGACCGCTGGAGCCGGAAAGAGCTTCCCACCTGGGAGCGTATTTACCGGGTAGCAACTATGAGTTATAATCCGCTGGAGAATTATAACCGCACGGAAACCGCCACCGAAACCACCGAAAACACCCAGCAGCATTCCGGCACCGATGCCAGCGCCCACACAGGCACCGATACGGAAACGCATTCCGGTACCGATACGGAAACCAATTCCGGTACTGACCAGGTGGCCAGCAATAGCACCACCGCCCTGGATGGTACCGACACCGAAACGCATTCAGGCACCGACACAACCAACATTAAAAAGGCCGCTTTTGATACCAATACCCTGGTTGATACCGAAAGCACCGCCACCATTAACGGCCATACCATAACCCGGGATATGGATGATACAACCACCGTAACCGGTACCGGCTCCACAACTTACGGCCATAAAGTGGACACAAAGCACGGGGAAGCAATCGCTACCCAGCACGGGGAAACAATTACCGATACATACGGCCACAAAGTGGATGATACCGGAGAAGTTACCAGGGAAAGCCATATATCCGGCAATATTGGTGTAACAACTTCCCAGCAAATGGCCGAAGCGGAAATCCTTGTATCGGCTAAGCTGAATGTGTATAATTATATTATCGAAAGTTTTAAAAACCGTTTCTGCTTGCTGGTATATTAAAATATAGGAGGTAACAACCATGAGCCTTATTAAGTACCCCTACACCGACCTTCATAATATCAACCTGGATTGGATTATTGAAGAAGTTAAAAAGTGTTATTCCCCGGAAAATCCCCCGGATATGGCGGTGCTTTCCGTTAACGGTATGACCGGGGATGTCACTCTATATACCGACCCGGCCGCAGTATTCCCGGAGATTGAAGGCACCACTTGGAGCCTGGGCCGTACCGCCGCCGGTACCCTGGTAGGGATTAAGTTTAATAAAACCCTTCCGCTCCAGCGCATGAACGGAACCAGCCTTTTCAATATCTATGATGAAGGTAACCCCCCGCCCTACCCGGTTACCAGCGTGAACGGCCGCACCGGAGCAGTTTCCGTCCAGGAAGCTTTCTTCTCCCTTACCGGTGATACCATCACCTTCATCACCGATTCCCCGGATCATTCCTGGAGCCTGGACCGGGCCACCGTGGATGGATCCATTTCCCTCCGGCTGGACACTACCAATGATACACCCTCCGCTTACCTGGAATATGTTTCCGATGATGAAACAATTACCCGCACCATTAAACTGCTTACCCCGGATGATATTCCTTCTTCCGCCGGTGTTGTGTCGGTTAATGGTAAAGCGGGCGTAGTTACCCTTACCGGTGATGATATTGCACAGGAAGAAGGCTCCGCCGTTACCGTGGCCAGCGCTCTCAACACCCTGGGCGATGATGTAGAAAACATCACCGACAAAATCGGTAATACCGCCATGGGCACCCAGGCCACCACCGTAACCGGGGCTATTAAAGAACATTCGACCGCTATTGGTACCGCTAATTCTAATATCACTAATATTAATACTAAGCTGGGCAATGTCGGTAATACCCCGGTACAGGATCAGATTGATACGCTAAACAGCAAGATACAGCAAAAGACATATGATGAAATAGGCACAACAGATTCAACGGGAAACATTACAATATCAACAAATAGCCCTGCTACTATTTCAAATCTGATCAAAGTATTGCCTGTCCGTTTTGGTGACATATATGCAGCTTGGTATCAATGCATTGCTGCTGCCAATGCATCATTTGATGGCATTGTAGTGCATTGTTTCAAAGCAGATGGAACCGCTCTTACAAACGAAACAGTTAGAATCCGACTTTTCTATCAATAAATTGCTGAATAGCGAACTACTTAAAACTAAACTTGTGACAACTTAAAACCAAATCGAAAAACATAAAAACATAAATCGAAAACATAAAACATAAATCGGAGGTACTATTAATGGTTTCCTGGGTGTGGATTATTCCCGCTTTTCTGTTCGGCGGTATGTTCGGCTGCTTGATTACGGCCGTGCTTGTGGCCGGGAACAGTAATAGGTACGATGATTAAAAAATCAAACATGAACGGCCCGGGCGTAGCCCGGGCTTATTTTTATAATTGTATTTGACCATATTTGACCTTTATAAACTGAATAAATACAAAA
>JAZNXI010000186.1:0-2629 GCA_045593825.1 Lachnospiraceae bacterium | reverse complement strand
ATCCTTTGGAGTGAATACCACATTGAAGGCCATGCTCTTCTTGCCTTCGCCAATCTGTGCACCTTCGAAAATATCGAAGAGCTTGATGGAGGTTACGTACTTGCAGGACTCCTTGATGGTATCTTCTAACTCACCGCAGGTAACGGCCTTGTCAACCACGATAGCAAGGTCACGCTGCTCTTCCGCAAACTTTGGAAGCGGAATGAACTTTGCGGTCTTGCCGTAGTACTTGGAAAGAAGCTCTAAATCAAGCTCCATGAGGTATACCGGCATTCTAAGGTCGCACTCATCGGAAATATCGTAAGCCAGCTTACCGAAGTAACCAACCACTTCGTCGCCAACGGAAACGGATGCAGTCTGGTATGGGTGTAAGAAGGTGTTCTGTGTATTTGCATACTTGAACTCTACGTGAAGAACGCTTGCTACCTTTTCAGCCACACCCTTCATGGTGAAGAAGGATTCCTTCTGGCCAAACAGAGCTACGCACAGGGTCTGGCGTTCATCCGGATAAGCAACCAGTGGAAGCTCGCCAGGAATAAACTTCTTAGCGATTTCGAATAATCTGCCTTCCAAATTGCCCTTCTTCTGGTTACGCACGATGGCGTTAATCATGGAAGCGGCAAGGGTTGTTCTCATTAAGGACAGCTCTTCGCTGATTGGATTGATGAGGCGGATTGCATGACGCTCAGGAGCATCAGCCGGAAGCTTCAGTAAATCCAAATCGGATGGGGAGAAGAAGGAGTAGTGGATACACTCGTGGGCACCTACGCTGCAGAGAGCCTTCTTTAAGCGCATCTCGGTCTTCTGCTGAACGGTTTCGCCGCCGGCAGTAACCTTTGCACTTGGCAGGAAGCTTGGCACGATGTGCTCGTAACCGTAAAGGCGGATTACTTCTTCTGCCACATCCTGGTAGGTTTCCATATCTTCACGGAATGCCGGAATCTGTAAGGTTAATTCGTCGCCGTTAATTTCAGGTTTGAAAGTAAGGTTTGTCATAATGCGGAGGATATCCTCGGTTGGAACGGTGATACCAAGCACGGCATTTACCTTGTTGATGCTTACCTTCAGTTCCTTTGGCTCTACGCTGTTGCCGGTGTTTACATCGGCATGAAGCTTAGCAACCTTACCGCAGCCCAGTTCTTCGATTAAGTGAAGGGCGCGCTTTAATGCCATAACGGTTGCGTACTCGTCAACGCCTTTAGCATAACGGGAGCTGGAATCGGAAGACTTACCAACGGCGCGGGAAGTTCTTCTGATATTGTCTCTTGCAAACTTAGCGGATTCGAATAATACAGTGCTGGTGGTTTCGCGGATTTCGGAATTTAAGCCGCCCATAACACCTGCTAAAGCAACCGGCTTAACGCCGTCGCAGATTAACATGTTTTCTGTAGTTAAAGTAAGCTCGGTTTCGTCCAGAGTTACAATCTTTTCTCCGTCCTTTGCACGGCGAACATTGATGGCATCACCCTCTAAGGTGGTGTAATCGAAGGCGTGCATTGGCTGACCGAGTTCCTTTAAAATATAGTTGGTAATATCTACTACGTTGGAGATAGCGTCGATGCCAACCAGGGCAAGTCTGCGCTTCATCCAGGCAGGGGATTCTGCAATGGTAACATCAGTAACATAATGTGCGCTGTAACGAGGGCACAGTTCCGGACAATCTACGGTAACCTTGAAGTTAGGAATGGTTACGTCGGATTCGGTGTAGTCAAGGGCAGGAGTCTTTACCGGCTTTTCTAAAACCGCAGCCACTTCTCTTGCAATACCGAAGATGCTCTGGCAGTCCGGACGGTTTGCGGTGATGGCAATGTCGAAAATCCAGTCGTCAAGGCCAAGGATTGGCTTAACGTCTGCACCTACAGGAGCGTCATCCGGTAATACGAGAAGGCCGTTGTAGCCTGCACCCGGATACATGTTTTCGGAAACGCCGAGCTCTACGCCGGAGCAAAGCATGCCGTGGGATTCGTAGCCGCGAAGCTTACCCTTACCGATGGTCATAACGCCCTCTACGGTCTTGTGGTCCTTTGCTGTTGCATAAACGGTAGCGCCAACCAGTGCTGCAGGGAACTTGCCGCCGGCATGAACGTTATCTGCGCCGCAGCAAATCTGGAACTGGCCGTGTTCGCCGCAGTCTACCTGACAAACGTGTAAGTGTGTATCAGGAATAGCTTCACAGGTAAGTACGTGACCAACCACAACCTTGCTGATATCCTTACCTACTTCATATAATTCTTCTACTTCGAAACCGCAGGAGAATAACTTTTCTTCTAATTCCTGTGGTGTAATGTCGATATCTACATAATCTTTTAACCAGCTGAGTGGTGTTAACATAATGATTCTCCTCCTTTTCCTACTTATCGTTTAACTGACCAAGCACCTTGATGTCGGATTCGAATAAATGCTTGATGTTGTTGATGCCGTACTTCAGCATTGCGGTACGCTCAATACCGATACCGAAAGCAAGGCCGCTGTATTCATTGGAATCAATGCCGCAGTTTTCCAGTACCTTGTTGTTTACGATGCCGGCGCCTAAAATTTCAATCCAGCCGGTACCCTTACAAAGCTTACAGCCCTTGCCACCGCATTCAAAGCAGGAACAGTCTACTTCTACGGATGGTTCGGTGAATGG
>JAZNXI010000185.1:0-7981 GCA_045593825.1 Lachnospiraceae bacterium | reverse complement strand
GATCCGACTTATCCATTACCGACTCCAGCAATGTACCGTTCCATGCATGACGGGCCACCTCACGAAGTACCTTGTACTTTAAATACTGTACTTTTGTATCAAACTTTCTCATAAATACCTCTCCATATTCCCACTAAAAATAGCTGACTTTAATCCTCTTACCCATTTTTTTCAGACAGGTGGACAGTTCCTCCACCAGATTCATCTTAATATTGAAATTAATTGGCAAATCCGGATTCTGGTGTGCCGGATTAATGGCACGGCCAACGTAAAAGTTGATATCTGTAGCCTCTTCAAACAGCATCCGGCTGATTAGTGATGCACCGTCCCGCTTAAAGCTCCAATGTTCATAATGTTCATTTTCACCTAAGTAATCCTTGGCATATTCCACCACACGGTTAATGGTAATAACACCTTCTGTTACCAGGTCAACCCCTTCAATCGTTGCAATCGGAGGAATATCAGACTGTTCATAGCTCAGCGTAGGCTTTACTGTCTTGCCGAGATACTTAGCTGCAATAGATGACGTTGTACCACCGCAAACGATATGCTTGCCTGCTTTCGAGAAGAACAAGGACATCATACGGTCTCCGTCATATGGATCAAACGGCGGTCCAAATAACAGGTTCATCGGCTCTCTCTTACGGATTTTTACGATGCATGCCGTTGCGTCATCCCCCGGCTGTCCGCCGTAGAGCTTGAAGCATTCATCAATCAGCATGGTGCACAAATTCTTTGCGGTATGGCCGCCAATGGCCATGGTCTCCACAAAATCGATAATGTCTTCTCTTTTCCAGCCGAAATTATAAGAAATACCGATTCCTGCATGAGGACAACCGTCGCTCATGGCAACAAATATATCATTTTCCTGCAATTGAATTACCGATTTAAATATTTTCTTTCCGTTAATATTCAGTTCTGTTTTCGGATAATCAAAGTTCTTTTCATCTCTAAGGAAAATAACCTGCGGATTATCATACTGCATAATCTCCAGGGTTTCGTTGTTTTTTAAATGCATAATGGTGAAGGTGGAATATGCCACGCCCCGCACAGAGCATACCGGAAGGGTTGCAGCAATGGTTTCTACACATTCCTCCAAGGATAAGCCTTCTGCCAGCATGGTAGAAATAATTTTAGAAGTAAGCGTAGATAAAATACTTGCTTTTACTCCGCTTCCAAGGCCGTCTGCCAACACAATAACGGTAGAATTCTCATCCTGCTCTACCACGTCTACGTGGTCTCCGCACAGTTCTTCCCCATAATGATTGATGCTTTTATATCCGATATCTGCACATAAATCATTCATCTGCAATCGACTCCTTCAGTTTTGCAAGTGCTATCTTTGTTTCGGCTGCCGTCTCACCAAGTAAGGAGGCAATTTCCTGAACAATACGCATCTGCTTTTCTACTACCCTGTCTGCAACCTCCATGGTCTGACGGCTGATTTTTTCTTTCTTTTCCTTCTGGATTTCTTCATCCGTTACATCACGTAAAATACCGATTAACAGGTGGGAATCCTTATCGTGCACTACCGTCTGCTCCACATAACGCTGATATTCTGCCAGGTATACCCTCTGGTTCTGAATAGGTCTGCCGCTGGAATATACGCTAATAAACGCACCGGAATCCATAATACGGTTTACCTGCTCACCAAGTACATCCGACGCATGACGGATGTTTAAAATTCTTCTTGCCGCTTCATTGATTTGCTGCACTTCCATGTTTTCATTCAGTACAAGCAAACCGTTTGGCGTATTTTTAACCATGGTATCGGAAAAGCTTTCAGCCTTATCCTTTAAATACGGCAGACACATGGAAATTTCCGCCTTGCCCTGACATACGGCAATGGCCTTTTCCCGGCAAGTATTGTAGCCGCAGGAGCCGCAGTTTAATTCCTGGGCCGGTGTATTCTTACCCATCTGGCGCATAACGCTCATAATGTCTGCTTCCGTTGGCATGGAAAGCTTACGCTCTATGTATTCGAACTGCTTTTTTAACATAACAGGAGCCGGCTGGGCGATTTCGAAATCTTTTTCGCCCGCATAATTGGCAACTGCAATATAATCCATAATTGGCATATTATTTGCCTTGTTCATAATCGGGCCGTTGATACAGCTTCCTTCACAGGCAGACATTTCGATAAAGCAGTGATGTACCTTTCCGGTTTCAATATCACGCAATGCAGCCATACATTTTTCAATGCCGTCAATGGCAATGTACTTTACATCCGGCACATTTTTGTTCATGGTACGTAAGATTCCGCCGGAAGTTGGAAAGAAACGGGCCCGGGATTCCGGTGTATCATCCATTTCCTGTTCAAGTTCAATATTTTCTTCTTTTAACCAGTTTGTCAATTCCTCAAAAGTCAGCACCGCATCTACAATACCGCTGTAATGCTCCGCCTCATCCTTTTTGGAAAGACAAGGACCGATAAATACTGTCTTTGCATTTGGAATCCGTTTTTTAATATCCTGGCAATGGGCCTGCATCGGTGACAGTACGTCTGCCAGATATTCCAAACAAGTCGGGAAATACTTCTGTATCAATAAGTTAATGGAGTGGCAGCAGGATGTAATAATAATATCCCTATGCTCTTCCCTTAACATTCTGTCATACTCATTTTTAACCATGGTTGCACCAATGGCGGTTTCTTCCACATCGGCAAAACCAAGCTGCTTTAAAGCACGTCTCATGGCGTCAATGCCAACACCGTCATAGTTAGCCACAAAAGATGGAGCCAGACTGACAACAACCGGTGCTCCGCTTTGCAAAAGCACCTTTACTTTTTCTGTTTCCTGCACAATTTCTCTGGCATTCTGCGGACAGATAACAAAACACTGACCGCAAAGAATACACTCATTTCCGATAATCTGCGCCTGATTTCCGGAGAATTTGATTGCCTTTACCGGACAATTACGAATACATTTATAACAGTTTTTACAATTTGACTTTTTTAATGTCAGACAATTAGCCATATCTTATATCCTTTCCCCTTTGTTACTTACCGAGTACCGAAAGTACCTTCTCTTTAAAAAATTCTTTAAAATCTTCTACCTTTAAACCGGTATAAGTTTCATCATCAATCTGCACCGTAACGCCAACCCGGTTGCACTGCCCGGTACAAAAACTGCCCGCCAGCGTTACTTCTGTTTCTAAATGATACTCCTCCACTGCTTTCTGAAACAGGGCAACAATTTCCGCAGAACCCTTAATATGGCAGGAGCTTCCCACACAAATCTGAATAATCATAGTTTTACGCCTTTCCGAGCACATTCTGCTCAAAGAATTCCTCTACGGTTTCCGGTGTTACGGAGAAAATCCCTTCGTTTATTTCCACGCAAACACCCTTCTGACACTGTCCCAGGCAGAAAGTACCCGCAATTTCTACCTTATCGCCGAGGTTATTGTCTGCAACCAGGCGCTGCAGTCCCTCTACCACCTGTCTGGACCCTTTAATATGACAGGAACTACCAATACATACTGTGATTTTCATCCTTGATCTCCTCCTAAGTTCTGCTTTTCTATTACTAATTTGACAAAAAACTGCATATATAAAAATTATAACACAAGTTCCCTGATAAAGAAAGATGTCGATTAGGTTTTTAACAAAGTTTGTTAAAAAATAAACATAGCGAACATAAAAAAGGACCCTGGTCTTTGACCAAAGTCCTTTGCTGCCAAACTATCTTACTATTGATTTTGTCTTTTTGTTCTGATAAAACGTACAGAAATCACCAATGCGACTGTCAAACCAATAATTTTCACCCAGCTGAGCACCAGGGAAATCAAATTGTAAACGGCTCCCATCGTCATAATATGGTCAATAATATACATATAGGTTTCACTACGTCCCCAGGCCCAGGTAATTACCTGAAGCGCCAAAACCACCAGCCAGGCTGCAATTAACTGCTCTACACCTTTCGCTTTTGACGGAAGCGGCTCTTTTCCAAGCCGTAGAACCGTAACGGAAATAATTGCAACAAGTATCAGCACCAAGAGCCAAGCAAAGGCCAGTCTTCCAAAATTCATTTCCGCTGTCCAAAGGTGGGTAAGCATCACCGCTGACCTGCTGATTCCCATGGCATAATGTGTAAAAATATCGAGAAGCACATAGACCGCCCAGGCACACCATAAACCTGCGTTTGTTTTAAATACAAAGCATATGATTCCGCAAACCACAAATGGCAGACAAAATACCAGACCGGTAAGTGCACCGCCTAACAGCGTACAAAACAAAAGTACAACAAATCCCATGCAAAGAAGGATGGGTCCTGCTATCTTGCGAGGCGGAAATGGATTTTCTACACTTGTAGTATGACTTTCTTTCCTGTTTTGAGGTATATCATCCGTATTTTCTACTTCTGTAGTCTTGCCTTTTACCAGTTCATCTAAGGAAACCTCAAATATCTCGCTTAAAGCAATAATCTTGTCAAGGTCCGGTACCGCATTGTTGTTTTCCCATTTGGAAACAGACTGTCTGGATACCTCTAGCCGCTCTGCCAAATCCCCCTGGGATAGATTCTTTTCTGTCCGGAGTTTGTAAATTCTCTCGCCTAAACTCATATGTATTCCTCCTGTCATCTTGATGTCTAAATTATAACAAGCGCACAGATAAAAGTCTATCAAAGCAGGTTTAAGATTTAGCAACTGACAGTTGCAACTGCTATTTTTTCAGCTTTCTGAGTCCCCAGATACCGACCGCAATCAAAAGAATTCCGATTATAATTTCAACAATTATACTTCCTACGCCAACAGTTCCCGCAAGAAAAATTGCTGTTGGACCATCCGCACCTCCGATGATACCTACAGAGCCGGCAGCTGTTTGTGCTTTTATAACCGCTCCCACAATCGGAGGAATTTCCACGCCAAGTAATACTAAGCTACCGGCAATAATTGATATAATGGATAAAACTTTTTTCATAATCTGCTTCTCCCATTTCAAAACTCTAAAATGTTTCACTATTCCGGCTGATTCACGCATCCCGCAAACAACGGAATCTTATTGCTTGTAATCACGAATAAGAACGGTCTGTCCAGTATAAAGTCGATGATTTCATCCGGAGGAGCTGCACTTCCTGCGCCCGGAAGTTCGATATATACGGCAGCTTTTACGCCTTCTTCGTCAATCTGCACCCGGACGGACTGGTTTGCTCCGGTTAAATAAACCGGCAAATCTGCAGTTATCTTCGAAAAATCAGCAACCGTCTCGGTAAAAATATCTGTTGCTCCCATGTTTTTTAAGCCTTCACTTAAATCCATGGTGGAGGCTACGTCAAACTTCGGAACGGAAAGATTTACCTTCATATACTTGCTGTTTTCATAGTTGTTAGATAACACCATGTCCATGTAGGTGCCGTCAGTTAATACGTCATTTACAGACTTACCCTCATCCGGCAGGATAAACCACATACCACAACCATTTTTCAGACCTAAATTCACGGCACTGAACGTCTCTCCCCAGTAATAGTTCATCTGCTTCAGCTTCTTGTTCATGTATTCTGCCTGAATGTCTCCACCAGGGGCATGGAATATACCGTCTGTATTGTTGCTCTTATTAAATTCATCCGACCATTTCGCCTGGAAATACAGGGTGGAATACAGCGCCAGGACAGTTTCCGGAGACAGCGAAATATTCTTTGTGCTGTCTTCTAAAAACTTGCCGGTGTTGTTATTGATCCATGCCGCAATATCCTTATTGATTTTTTCGCTTCCTAAATCGCCCTGATACACAGAGGCATAATAATGATAGGCAATTGCGTCCATAGCGTCCTGATTATACTGCAAGCCTTTTTCCAGCCACAGGGAATTGGAAAGCACGCAAATCTCATGGGAATTGTCCTGATAAACACTTTCCCATACGGCGCTTACCTGCTTACGAAGCGTATCCGCATTTTCCACTCCTAATATATCATAAACCTGCTGTCTTGTCTCCCCTTCTGTTAACTCTGTTGTCATGGCAAGCCCGATATACGCATTTACCGGCGACCACAACTTATTTTCGCCATTCGACGCTTGTAGAAACAAGTTGTTTCCCTCAGTAAAAAACGCTTGCAGACCCGTTCTCGCTTCTGCCACTGTCTCACTGCGCAAATTTCTTTCGTTATCCCAGGCATCATAATCCGCTCTCCACTTATCACGGTCTTTATAATCATCAAAATCCGGCCGTTCCAGCGCTCTTGATTCTGAAGCCTTTGCTACCTCATCTGCTCTGATTCTCATAGGCGCAGACAATACATTAATGCCAATGACAACCACCAAAACAGCAGCAACTGCCATTCGTAAAAACCTTCTCCCCTTCTTCTTTGGAGCCTTCTCTGCTTCTTTAATATGCTTATCACTGATTTCCTCTAATGCAGTCAATATTTCCTCATGCTTCATAGTGGTATCCCTCCTTTAAAAGGTACTCTTTCAGACTGTTTCTGATACGGTTCAGGCGAACATACACTGCGTTTTCCTTTAATTTCAGCTCCTTTGCTATGTCGGCAACCGAATCACCGAACCAGTAACGTCTGACAAAAATATAGCGGCTTTCCTTTGACTTGGTATCCAAAAACCGGTCCATTGCACGGCCCAGCTCTCTGGCATCCACGGTCTGCTCCATGGTTTCACCCGGCAGACATTCATTCAGCTCTTCCAAAGAAACATCATAACGGTTATCTCTTTTCTTTGCCGTATCCCTATGTAATTTCTTTAAGGCAGTATTTCTTCCGGTGCGGTACACATACGGTGCCAACGGGTCCGGTGATACCGGCGGAATCGCATTCCAAAGCGCAAGATAGGTGTCATTGGTACATTCTTCTGCGTCCGAAGGATTTCCTAATATGTTTACGGCAATACGCTGCAACTGCTTACCAAATCTTGTCGCAAGCTCCGTGATGGCATTTTCTGCCCGTGCAAATAAAAGTTCAATTATTTTCTTGTCATTCATACAGAATTACGCCTCCTCTCACCTATAATCACCGCTTTTTCACATGAAATCTTACATAAAATTTTAAAAGTATTTTTATTATACCACACATCTTCCGGAATGTATTGCAATTTACATCAAAACCATTCATAATAGGTTCATACGAATTTATATTCCCGAAAGTGAAAGGAGTCCGACATGAAAGAAATAACACTCGGCACCACCGGCAAAATGGCCCCTTCCATCGTTGTTGGATGTATGCGTCTTGCCGATAAAACTTACGATGAAATGCAGCGATTTTTACATGCATCTTTAGAATACGGTGCAAACTATTTCGACCACGCCGATATTTACGGCGGAGGTCAGAGTGAGCGTATTTTTGGTGAAGCCATGGCAAATGATAACACAATCAAACGTGAGAACCTGTTTTTACAATCCAAATGCGGTATCCGTCAGGGCTTCTTTGATTTTTCCAAGGAGCACATCATTTCTTCTGTAGACGGCATTTTAAATCGTCTGCAGACCGAATACATAGATGCCCTCTTACTGCACCGCCCGGATGCCCTAGTGGAACCGGAGGAGGTTGCGGAAGCATTTGATGAATTACACACAAAAGGCAAAGTACGCTACTTTGGTGTATCCAACCACAAGCCGATGCAGATTGAATTATTAAAGCGCTATGTCACTCAGCCGTTACATATCAACCAGCTGCAGTTCAGCATTCCTGTATCCAACATGGTAGCAAACGGATTGGAAGTAAACATGACCTCCGATGGTGCTGCAGACTATGACGGCAGTATTTTAGACTACTCCCGCCTGCATGACATGACCATACAGGCATGGTCTCCGTTCCAGATGCCAAACTGGCAGGGCTGCTTCATCGACAGCGACAAATATCCAAAGTTAAACGAAGAAATGCAGAAACTGGCAAAACAGTACAATGTCAGCAAAACAACCATCGCAACTGCATGGATTTTACGCCATCCGGCAAAGAGGCAGGTAGTAACGGGCACCGCAAGCATTGCCCGTCTGGCAGAAATTATGGAAGCCGAAAAGGTAGAACTTACCCGTCAG
>JAZNXI010000184.1:0-16045 GCA_045593825.1 Lachnospiraceae bacterium | reverse complement strand
TATAAACATGCTGGCAAATAAAAGCCCTACACTGTAAATATTGTAAATGACAATCCGCACCTTGCGTCCCTTTGGAATACAATCATCTAACAAAGTAGTTCCTTCCGGCTTGCTGTAACCGTACAAATTCATAAAAGTATACCACTCCACCGTAACTAAAAGGAACAGCAGAATAATTGCACCACGTTCCCAGAATATTTCAACACCAAAAGCATCCAATACAATTGCGGATACTCCGGAAACCAGTACCATCCATGCCACCTGGTGATTGGTACGGACTTTCATGTAATAAATAATATCCTTTGTAGAAAGCGGAAGGTAATTAAACGAGCTCTCCGCCAGAGCACTCAATGACATAAATACCCATATTACAAAATAATACATGCCGGCCGCATTATAGTCATCCGATTCATTTATATACGGCAAAATGAAAAATCCTAAATACATGAGCAGTATCAAGATTACCTTCCAACCCAGTACCAAATCCTTAAAATCTGCCCACAGCATGCGATATGCCATTTTTCTGATTTTCTTTTTTTGTTCCATTTTTTCAGTCCAATCCATACAATTTATCCTCCCTCTTATGCGCCCATACCGTTCTGAATATTCGCATATTCTGCAATACTCTTTTTCTGTCCGTATAAGTAACAAAGTAAATCTTCAATGGTCGGTGCTTCCACCGTGTCTGCAAACGGAAACGGTCCGTCTTCTGCTTTTACCAGACCCTCACTGTAGTTTTCCCTGTCCAGCCTGCCAATGAGGCGGCTCTTCATGCAATCCAGCTGATGCTTACCGCCCTTTACCATGCGGTACTGACCCAGCAGCGCTTCTTTTTCTTCAAACACCACCTGCTTGCCCTTTTCCAAAATTAACAGATAATCTGCCATGCGGTCCAACTCCTCGGTTAAATGGGTGGTCCAGATGATATTACGATTGCCGGATTCCATATACTCACCAATTAACCGGTACAAATCCTTTCTGGCAAAGCTATCCAGTGATGCGGTTGGTTCATCTAAAAATAACACCTTGGAGTCGTAGCTGAAGGCAAATGCCATCTGCACCTTTAACTTCATACCTGTGGATAATTTTCTCATCCGCTTTTTATACGGAATCTCCATTTGATTCAACAACTCTTTGTATTTTTCTTTATCAAAATCCTTATAAAACGGACCGTAAATATCACCGATGTCTTTTGCGGTTACGGTATCTGTAAACGGAAAGGCTTCCAATACAAAAGCACATTGTCTGCGGTAATCTATCCGTTCCTCACCATCTGTGCCGCCCTTTCTGCCATTGACGATAATGGTTCCGCCATCCTTGCAGTCACCAAACAACATGGACTGAAACAGGGTAGACTTACCGGAACCATTGCGGCCAACCACACCTAAAATATATCCTTCCGGTAAATCAAAATTGATTTCGCCCAGGGTAAAATTATTTCGCTTTTTTGTAAACTGTTCTACTTTTACTCCCATACAAACCTCCATGCAAAACTTGTTACTATGTTTGTTTTCTCCCAACTGTGTATGAACTGTTCATCAACTGTATATACTATATATACACAGTTTAATCACAAATGTCAATAGGTATTCTGAAAAAATATAAAAAAATAAAAGACCAACCTGATTTGTCATTGGTTGGTCTTCTTAATTTCTAAATTATCTTTCTTTTCCTACAAAGAACAATGCCATGGTACCCGGACCGGAATGTGCCCCGATAATCGGCCCGATATCTGTGATGATTTCAACCTCCGTGCCATACCTGCTCTTTATCAAACCGCTTAAATATTCCGCATCCTCCAAAGCATCGGAATGGGAAATAAATACCGTGCCGGATTTACTTACATCACGAAGCTCCCCGTACCTTTCTGCAAGAGCAGACAGCGATGCCTTACGCCCTCTGCACTTGGAAACAGGAACCAGTCTGCCTTCGTTATCCACATGCATTACCGGCTTTATGGATAATACGGAACCAACAAATGCCGTGGTGGCGCTGACACGCCCGCCTCTCTTTAAGTATACCAAGTCATCCACCGTAAACCAGTGACATATGTTGAGTTTAATATCTTCCAGGTATTCTGCCAGTTTCTCAAGGCTCGCACCCGAGTTACGCTTTTGCACCGCCAGATACACATATAAGCCTTGCCCCGCAGAAGCACATAAAGAGTCAACAGCAACAATCTTTCTATCCGGATATTTTTCCTTCAGTTCGTTGGCCGCAATCTGTGACGAATTAAAAGTACTGCTTAAACCGGAGGAAAAACCTATGTAAAGAATATCCTTTCCTTCTGCCAGAGTTTTTTCAAATGCCTCCATAAACACGTCCGGGTTGATGGCAGCCGTTTTTGCTATGCCGCCTTCCCGCATGCAATCATAAAATTCTTTAATCGGCATTTCGCGACCCTTCCGCTCCACGTCATCCTTCTCAAACCGAAACGTAAGGTCAATTTCCCGTACGCCCCACTGTTGCAACATTTCCTGAGAAATATCGCAGGCTGTGTCTGTAACAATAACATATTCGTTCATACAATAATTCCCCTTTTCCCATATTATATTGATTCCATTGTAAAAGGGAAACCTCAACCAAACTTCAACCGATTCTCAAGTTTTGTTGACTTTTTCTTCTATCTGCCTTGTAAATTCTTCTGTTGTTCCAAGCAGCAGTTCCTTCTTTTGTAACAACACTATCTGATTTTTATAAATCAAACCGAATAAATCAGAAGTTTCCAAAGCACATTCCATGTCCGTATATGAAATCTTTTTATCTTCCCCTGCACCACTCATGGCAAGCTCCGTATCTCCAAACACCAGGCGGAGCTTCTGGCTTTCCATGGAAGTATTCATGTTCTCCAAAAGCTTCTTTGCTTTCTTTTCATAGGAATTTTTCTTATCGTCGTCCTTTCGTAGATAAAGAACACCCAGTACTATAGCAAAGAAACCTGCCACCAAAGGCACCAGCAGTTCCTGCGGCTTCATAATGCCCGGCACAAACAGGAAAATTCCCATCACAAGAAGCAATCCGCCCCACCGTCTTCTGCTTTCCCGTCGGCGCTTTAACTCAGCCTCCGGCGCTCTTGGCACTGCATTTAATTTATCCGTTACCTTCCAAAGACCGGGAAGCTTTTTTCTGGAGGCAAGCTCCACCCGTTTTTGCAGCATCTGCACCACCTGTGGAAAAAGTGTATCAACATCATATGGTTTCATGGAGAAAATAAAGTTGGTAGTTGCCATGAAGTTTCCTGCCTTTCTAGGTGTAATTAGTAATAATTATAATTCGCTTTACCTTAATGAACATTTTACCATATAGAAAGCTATCTGACAATGAACTTCCTGTTAAATCTCTACCGGTACCGCACTTTCTACCGCTTACATTTCCTCCGGACACTCCATGCCAAGCAGGCCGCAGGCATCCTTAAGTACCTTCTGCACCGCATCCACCAAAACCAGACGGGCCTGCTTTTCTTCCGCAGAAGCATTTAAAATCGGACACTCATGATAGAACTTATTAAAGGCACCTGCCACAGAAATGATATACCGTGCCACCACCGACGGCTCGTACCGTTCGGCCGCCTGAAGAACTGCCGCTTCGTAACCCGCCAAGGTTTTTACTAAAGCGTAGCTCGCTTCGTCCGTAAGGTGCTTGTGGTTTACAGCAGCGGCAGCCGCCAAGACATTATCACACGGCATACTATCATCTGTCTCCGTTCCAAAGCCTGCCTTCCGCAAAATACTCTTTGCCCGGGCGCAGGTGTACTGCACATACGGTCCGGTGGTTCCTTCAAAGCTTAACACATCCTCCCAGTTGAATTCCACGTTCTTAATCCGCTGGTTAAACAGGTCATGGAAAATTACAGCGCCCACGCCCACCTGCTTTGCAGTTTCCTCTTTGTTTTGCAGGTCCGGATTCTTGGTCTGAATCGCCGACATGGCACGTTCCATTGCCTCTTTTAAAATATCCTCTGCGTACACAATGTTTCCGGTCCGGGAAGAAAGCTTTGCACCTGCCATGCTGACAAGTCCATACGGCACATGCACCAGGGCATCCTCTGCCCAGTCATAGCCCATTTCCTTTACCGCAGTGAATACCTGCTTAAAATGCAAACTTTGCTCCAGCCCCGTTACATACAGACACTTTTCAAAGCCATAGTTCTGCTTCCGGTACAGCACCGCCGCAATATCCCGGGAATGATAAATGGAACCGCCGTCGCTCTTGGTAATGAGACAAGGCGGCATGTCATATGCGGACAGGTCGATAACGTTGGCGCCCTGACTCTCGGTCAGCAGATTCTTTGCCTTTAATTCCTCCACCAGTGCCGGTACCTTTTCCCGGTAAAAGCTCTCCCCGATGTAGGAGTCAAAGGAAATGCCCAGCAGATTGTACACCCGTTCAAATTCCACCATACTGATGTCCTTAAACCAGTTCCAAATAGCAAGAGCCTCTTCATCGTTTTGCTCCATCTTTACAAACCAGTTCCGGGCCTCCTCCATGAGAGAAGCATCCTCCTCTTTTTCCTGATTAAATTTCACATAAATCCGCATCAGTTCCTCGATGCCCTTTTCTTCAATTTCTTCCTTGCTGCTCCACTTTTTGTACGCCACAATCAGTTTGCCAAACTGAGTGCCCCAGTCCCCCAGATGATTGATGCGCACCACGTTGTAACCAAGCTTTTCGTGAATCTTATACAAAGAGTTTCCGATGACCGTGGTACGCAAATGTCCCACATGGAAATTCTTCGCAATATTTGGCGAGGAATAGTCCATGCAGATGGTTTTGTCAACGCCCGGCTGTTGTACTCCGTGATTTTCTCCGATTGCAGTTGCCAGGCACTGCTTTACATACGCCACCCGGTCAAGGAAAATATTGCAGTAGCCGTTTACTGCCTCTGCTTTTGCAATACCAAGTGTTTCTGCCTGCTCTGTAAGACCTGCTGCCAGTTCCTCGGCAATCAGCTTCGGATTTTTACGGAGAGTCTTTGCAAAGGAAAAGCATGGCAGGGCGAAATCACCCATGGAACTTTCCGGCGGGGTTTCCAAAAGTGTCAGAAACTGTTCGGAAGTGGTTTCCGGAAGTAGCGTGGTTAAATAGTTACAGATTTGGTTTTTCATATTTTTCCTCCTTGTTTTTGAAAAAGAAAGAACCGCCCTCAACATGGTCTAAAGCCAAATTGATTGCGGTTCTGCATAATTGATTTATATAAACAACAGCACCGCACGAAAACAAGACGTACACCTTGTAGTCATGCGGCAATTTTTTGCATGAGCTACAGGAACTTACGTCTGCATCTGCGTCTTAATCTTAAGCTGTTTACATAAAGGTTGTTCATTTTTAGTTACTCCTTTTCCTTGCGGAATGTTGAGTGTACTGTAACATAGATGGAATAAAATTGCAAGTGCTATTTTTTCTTCTCTGCCCCAATTTCCACCCAGGCCGGACGAAAACCGCAGTTGAGTGCAATGTTCCAGGAATGATAATTAGACAGGCTGGTGCCGTAAAACGGAATATTATTTTCCTCCAAAATTTTGTTTTTCAACAACGTTACCAGATAAGTAGCCACGCCCTGGGAACGGTATTCCGGTAGTACATCAATGCCAATCTGCAACCAGCCCTGTGTATCTTCGGAGCAACCTGCCATCCCCATAATGCTCTCACCTTCATAAGCACATACTACTATCTTATCCGGGCGATGTGGCAAATATTCGGAACAGATGGCATTTGGGAAACGTTCATCCCCGTAAAATTGTGAAATTTCTTCCTTGCCGAAAAACCACTGCACCGGAAAGTCTTTCTTAGGCTCTACCGGCTCCGCCGGAAGAAACATATGATAGGTTTGTGTCAAATCATATCCGAAACGGTTTAATTCCTGCTGAAGCGGCAATAGATTCGGCAGTTCAAATAGCCAGTGACCTTGGCGATTTTTCATGAATTCCCGCAGAAAAGGATGCAGGCATTCTTCCGCGGTCAGCACTGCATTTCCACCTAGAGTGACCATGTGAAAGAAATACTTTTCTTTACTGTACATACGGCGGCCTTCCTGCACGGCGGATACCGTTAGGATGTTTTCCTGTTTGGTGAAATCCGCAGGGGAGCAGTTGAATTCTTTGGATAACAATTCATATAGTTTTTCTCTGTAATTATGTAACATGGTTTTTCTTTCCACCGAAAACCTCCTTGCCGTTTGTAATATCTATTTCTACACCGCTTACTTTCTTAAATTCTTCCAAACAATGGCTCTTTGCTAAGAATGTGCATTTCGAATATACCACTTCATTATAGTGCTTTGCAAAAATTCCTAATACTTTCTTTACCGGCTGCACCATTTTTCGCCCATCCTCACGATACAGTGTTACGGGAATATCCACCGCTTTTCCAATTCTAAAGCCAACGCATAATACCGCTTTTGTATCTCCAATAAAATAGTCCGATCGAATTACAACTCCGTTATTTACAAAATCACCAATCCAACACGGATGATACAATAAATCGTGTAAATGCGGCAACACCATAAGCTTTTGCTGTACTTTTCCATTACTATCAAACTCCACATCTTTTTCTGCCAATTTTCCATGCAAACAGGCATGATAAAACCGTTGTGCAGAAAGTTTTGTTTTTACTCCTGTCAAATGAAGAAAATACATATCTCTAAAACCAATTTGTACATATTCAATTTTTCGTCCTTCTTGGAATACAATCAGAAAATACTTATTGTTTAGATACTTCTCGTAATCATGCGCCGCCTTAGAAATAATCTGCAGCAATTTCTTTTTATCTTGTTTCATTAATTTCCTTTCCGGCCATCTCTCCCAAAACAGCATAAAGTCCATTAAGACTTTTTCGAAAAAGAAAAAGGTCATCTTTTCAGACGACCTCATTTACTACATTTGCTGATTTTTCTGTTGTCTGCCAACCGTCTGCCCATTATAGCAGCTCACATGTAGAGTTTTTCTGTTGCTCTCCAACTGTCCGTCCTTCAAATACGGCATAAATGTCAGATTTTTAAGGTGTCAGCACACCCAGATAAGAAGTCTTATCTTGTACTATTATTATACGCAATGCGCATTATTATGTCAACGATTTTTTAAGTATAATTCTTTTGTCATTTACCACTCCACCACCATCGCACATCGTTTTGCACCGGTTTTTATACTCTCAATCAGTGTCACCTTTACATCCTTTTGAAACACTTCACGAAACATGCTTTCCGCATTTCCGATGGTACAATAACACCAGGTCTTTGTCAAATTTTCCGGTATCCGTTTTACGCAACCGCAGTAACATTCCGGATAACAAAATAACAGTTTGTTTTCTGAGATATATTCCATGGAAGCAAAGTTTTCATTTTGATTGAATAACTCCACAAATTCTTTTGTATCAGATGCCTTATTTAAATATTTCAACATCTTCTTCGCGTTGGATTTACCATCATTACAAATACATTCTTTTCTTACTTTAATAAGCTCCTCTTCCGCCAAATGCTTTTCTAGAAATTCACAAGCATGCTGTGCCCACTCGAATTTCTTTTCAATAGATGCACTTTGGGATAAAGGATATTGATTTTCCAATTGTTCTGCCAGTTCAGGACAATTATTATTCTTTAGACTTTCTACTAAACGTAGAGAATGTGCGTTATCATTTTTTGGCATTCCCAACCCTCCTATTTTCATACTGTAGCGGTACATACGGCAAGATTCCCCATGTAATCTCATCCGCATAATGTACCTCGGTATGTATCATAGAACGATAGTCCGCCGTGGTTGCATTGACGCACGGGAAATCTACACATTCCCTGCATTCGTTAAGGTCTTTCTTTGGTGCGCATTCCTTGGCATGGCAAGGCTCGTCCTTGCAATAACAATTCTCACTGTAACAGCCCTCGCAACGCATGCTCCAATCCGTAATACCCCACATTTTTTCTAACGCAGGCTCCATTTTTGCACGAAGTTCCTCGGAAGTATTCACATAGTGCACGCACAAATCGCAACGCTGTCCACACTGGGAATACGCCGCATTTTCCTTTGGAAACGGTTTGCGGTTTGGATTCTTTTTGATAATAATCAGCTGTTTCAATTCCTCTAACTGATCCAATGTTGTTACATCAAAAAACATCCATTTTCCATCATGATAAGTCTTAGCCTCATCATAATGACTACAAAGATATTTCGAATAAATATCCCTTCTTTCCGCAAACTTCTCCCTCTCCTGCTTACCAAAGATAATCAGAAAAACATACTTATCTTCTTTGATGTAAATAGTCAGTATGGTTTTCTTCCCCTGTTTAAATTTCAATTCATCCTTGCCGTCACCAATTTCATCAAGGCAATAATTTCCTCGCATAAATACCATAGTTTCATGGCTGATTTTATCTAATGTTGGCATTTCCTTCACCTCTTCTGACACTTCTCACAAAAATACACGTTTCCTCCCATATATGCCGCCTTATGAATCTCGTAACCACACCGCATACAAGGCTGATGTAGGGAGTTTTTGCTAAGCTGGCATATATAGCCGCCTTTCTCACTGAACAAGGTTTTCTCCGTATTTCGTCCACTCTTATCACACATTTCCCGCAATATCTTTCGGACAGATGCGTACAAAGCCTCAAAATCCTCCTCGGTCGCACCCGTCATGTCATACCGTGGATCGATGCCGGCATCCCACAAAATATCCTGTAACACACCGTTTCCAAGGCCCGGAATCCGCTGTTCCGTAGCCAGAAACGCCTTGGCGGAAAGCTTCTTCCCATTTTCCGGATAAAGGTTTCTGAAATACTCATAGGTAAATTCTTTGGTCAATGGATTGGGCTTGCTACTGGAAGAAACATAGTACCCGTGGGTACATTCCCCTTTCGGACATGCGGTAATAAAACCATACATCTGCACCGACACAAACAGCGCCGTGTCATCATCAAAATAAATGGCCAGCTGATGAGTCTTCGGGAACTTTTTCTTGTCCTCATAGTACTTTGGATAGGCGCCGTCCGAGAGCAACAGCATACTGTCCTCTGTGGTGATTTCCAGCATGCCACCATGAAATGCGGCTCCTTCTACAGTCTGTCCCTCTAAATGGTCTTCCACACTTCCCTGTTCACTGTTTACCCAGGCAAACTTATGGGGCGTATGCAGAAGCTCCACATAACTGATGATTTTACCCTGCAATGTCTCATTGATTTGTTTTGCAATGGTATAGCTTTCCGGTAACTCTAACATACGCCTCTTTTCCTCCGTTTTCTTACTTTTTCCAACGCTCCAGTGTCGGCAGGAACTGTCTCAACTGTTCTTTTGCTTCTTCTAACGTCTTGCAACGTCCGTCCCTCACCTCGATTGGAGCACAGATGTCAATCATTTCTTCCAGGGTACATTCCCCAAGTACTCCGTTATGGAAGCAATAACTGCACCACTTGTCGTTTTTCGTACCGTCTGCGTTCTTTGCAAAATGCTCCTCTTCTAACAATGGCATCCCGCAACTCTGACAGATTTTTACCTTGGACCAATCGATGTTTTGTGTGTTTGTACTCATACTTATTTCCTCCGATAAAATAAATTCAATAACATCTGTTATCTGTCATCATCCTACCAAAGAAAACCTGACAACTGCCTGTCATATTCTAAAACTGCTTATAATTTTCCATCATTTTTTTGATACGGTTCTGCACCTCTTCCCGGATAAACTCCGGCTCTAACACCTTGGCCGACGGACCAAACCAAAGAATCAGGCTGTACACCCACTCATCCAACGGATACGCACAGTGGGCCAGAAAGTTGCCGTCCGGTAATTGCTCCAATTCCGATTCGTCAAAACGGTCATAAATCCGATAAGCTTCCTTTTTATCAATCCAAATGGTAAGAGGCGTGACCGGAAATTCCTGCTGTTGCATTTGTGGTTCTACAAAGGTAGAGCCATTTATTTCCGCGCTTTCTGCACCTCTCCCATTTTCCCGAGGCTCCTGCTTTGGTACAAAAGTATTTTCCTGCACCTCTAACCGCTGCATTCGGAACAATTTAAATGTTCTGAAATCCTGCCGCTCCCTGCAATAAGCCCGCAGATACCAGGTATACTCCTTAAACTGCAACTGAATGGGTTCCACCACCCGATGACTCATAGGGCGGTTCTGTCCGTAATAATCAAACTCTATGACATGGTGGGTTAAAATTGCCCTCTTAATATCCTCGTACATTTGCTTGCGTAAACCGCTCCAGTCGGACAAATCAATGTTTACCCAGGGCACCGGCTCCGCCTGAAAGAATTCTCCCAGCTTTTTCAAAGTCTCCTGTTCCTTAGTCCCATCGGATACTTCCGTTTCCTGTAGCCCCACCAATGCGGCCAAAATTTCCTGTTGCTCTTCTTTCGTAATCAACATTTTGTTTAACACAAACTCTTCCGTCAGACTGATGCCACCGTTCTTACCCTTTTTACAATACACCGGAATACCCGCGATGCTAAGTGCCTCAATATCCCGGTAAATGGTGCGGGTAGAAACTTCAAAACGCTCTGCCAGTTCTCCCGCCGTAACAGTTCCTTTGTTCATCAATATGTAAATGATACTGATTAAGCGTTCTAACATACGTAGCACCCCTTTCTCTTCTACTATATCCTATCACGCAAAATATGACAAGAGGATGTCATATTTCAGACATCCTCTCTAAAAAAATTATTCACCTTTGCTATTCGCTTTTACACAAGCCTCAATTCTGTCATGCACCATTTGTGCCAGTTCCGGCGTTTTCATATCTTTATATTCCTCATAAGGAATCACCGGAAGATAATGAATCTGCATGCTGACCGGTTTGCAGCCTTTTTCATCAAATACCTTGTAACAGTCAATTAAAGCAACCGGCAAAATCGGAGCTTTTGCCTTACTTGCAATTTTAAAGCTTCCGGCATGAAATTCCCTCATCTGATTGCCGTTTTTACTGCGGGTTCCCTCCGGGAAAATTAAGTAGTTACGGCCACTTGCAACTTCCTTAGTAGCTGCCAGAATAACTTCCATGGAGCCACGTACATCCTCCCTGTCCATTGGGAAGGACTTGGTGCAGGCAATAACCTGCTTCAAAAAAGGAATATCTTTCAATTCCTTTTTTAACACAGCACCCAGCGGCTGGTCACAGGTGGCAGGAATCGCAAGAACGTCAAACATTCCCTGATGGTTGGAGTACATGGTAAATCCACCCTCTGTTGGAATATTTTCCGTTCCAAACACTTGTAAATCCACATTACCGGACTTTACCGCCCGCTTGAAAATGTACTGGATATGACGATACTTGGTAAGCTCCGGATATTTGTCCGTATGCTTTGCATAGTGGCACAGCTTAATATAGGCCGGCGGAACCAGAAACAAATTCCGAAGGCACATCATAACAATTCGATGCATGAAACAATTCTCCTAAATTCTATTTACTAAATTCTTTTTGGCTTGCAGGAACAACCGATTCCTAAAGCACCCTCACCGGTGTGACAGGAAATTCCCATGGTAAGATAATTACACATTACCTCCATGCCCGGAAAATATGCCTTGATTTCTTCTACCCAGGCCTTTGTGGTTTCTTCATCGGCACTGGTGGCAGCCATAAGGTAAAATTCGCCCCGCTCGATGGCCTCCTTATAAGTAGTTTCCATCTCCTGCTTCATGGTAGCTAACATTTCTGCCTTTGCCTTTTTCATGCCACGGCACCTTTTATAGGTATCCAGTACGCCAACACCTAAACGCAATACAGGCTTAATGTTAAGCAGGGTACCCAGAGCAGCTGTGGTTGCGGTAATTCGCCCGCCCTTCTTTAAAAACTCCAAGGTTTCCACAGCAATATAAATGGTCATGTTTTCCTTGTCCGCTTCCAGGATTTCTTTGATTTTTTCTGCGGAATAACCCTCTTTTGCCAATTCCAAAGCATCCAAAACAGAACGGTGCAGCGGCGTTGCAACACGTCCGTTATCCACAACAAATACTTTTCCTTCGAATTCTTCTTCGTTAGCCAGCATCATGGCCGTATGGCAGGAACCGGAAAGTCCGCTGCTCATTGGAATATATACAATGCTTTCGTATTCTTTTAATCCTTCTCTCCAAAATTCCATGACTGCTTCCGGAGACGGCTGGGAAGTGGACACGGTTTCACCCGCATTCAAACGCTGAAAGAACTGCTCCCTCGTAATGGAAACCTCTTCGTAGAAGCATTCTTCTCCAAAGAAAAACGGCATTGGGAGTACCATAACCCCAAGCTCCTTTGCCCTTATCGGAAGAATTCCGCTGTGACTGTCTGTTGCAATACCAACTGATTTCATGATTATTCCTCTCTTAGAAAAATATGGGGTGCATATTGTATCTATTATAATATAGCTTGCCCCTGTTTGCAAATTGTTTTCGAATTGTTTCTAAAATATTAAACCTCCCGTTGCTCAAATTAAGCTCAACGGGAGGTTTGACAAAAAATTCAATTAATTATTTACCACATAAACAATTCTTTATCACATAGCTTTAAAATAGCTTCCGTAAAATAATAATCCGCATAAATCAATGCGAAATTATGATTTTCTTCGTGGTAGCAGGAGGAGCACTTTTCTATAATATTATCTGTAGCTTCGCTCCAATTGCAACGATGTTCTACAAGCGTAGTCAGTAGTTTTATTGCGGCTTCGTGAAAGAACTTCTTTTCTTCGCCATCCGCATATTGTTCAATTTCCAGCATGCCGCAGGCTGCAATGGCCGCTGCAGAATCATCTTCCCAGTCAAGGTCGGAGGTCTGACAGAAATCTACCGGTACAAAACCGCTATCCGGAACATTGTTTGCAAAATAACGGCCGATTTTCTTTGCCGTTTCCAAATAGGCCTCATTGTTTGTGTGACGATAGCTTAAAGCAAATCCGTACACCGCCCAAGCCTGACCTCTGGTCCAGGAGGAACCAACCTCAATGCCCTGGCCGCCTAAAGTATCCACAATTTCTCCGGTTTCCGGATTAAAGCGAACAATATGTGCTACAGAACCACCCTCCCGTACAAATGCCTTCATGGCAGTATCTGCATGGGCTCTGGCAATTTGCTCAAAACGAGGGTCCTTGGTTTCCCCGGATGCCCAGTAAAGTAACGGAAGGTTCATCATACAATCGATAATGGCCCAACCGGCATTTTCACCGATGTTATCGTCAGTCCAGTCGTTCCATGCACGGATAAACCGTCCATTTAAATTAAAACGTCCTGCCAGATTAGCTGCTGCCAAAAGACCACGGTTTTTAGATTCATAACGGCCTGTCATTTTATAGTTAGCCACAGAAGTAAGCAGCCATTTAAATCCACTGTCATGGTCCATACCGCGGTAATCCATAAGGCTGCCGTCCAGCTTTTTCTCAATGGTTTCTGCCACTTCTTTGAATAATTCCTCGCCAAAGGCATGATACAGCTGCCACAGCTGTCCCGCATAAAAACCATTCGTCCACCAGCTGATGCGGTTGGTGCAATCGTCAAAGAGTCCGTCTACCGTAATATAAGGCACCTTATTCTTACTCCGAACTGCACTTATCTTAGTTTTTGCTAAGATTTTTTCCGCTACCGATAAAGCCCATTCTTTTTCGTTCATAGTAAATTACTTTTCAAGCTCGGATGTACAATGAGGACATCTGGTAGCTTCGATGCTGATTTCGGACTTACAGAACGGACAAATCTTTGTAGTAGGTTCCGCCGGTGCTGCTGGTGCTTCCGGCTCCTTGTTTACTTCACGGAGCTTGTTGATACCGCGTACAAACAGGAATACTACAAATGCCATAATTAAGAAGTCAATCAGGCCGGCAATGAAGGAACCGTACTTAAAACAAGCTGCACCTGCTTCTTCTGCTGCTGCCAAAGACTCATAGGTGTTACCGTCTAATGCAATATATAACTTTGCAAAGTCAATCTTACCTGTGAAAATACCAAGTAATGGCATAATCATATCGTTTACTAAAGAAGATACAATTTTGTTGAAGGAAGTACCGATAATCATACCTACTGCTAAGTCAATCATGTTACCCTTGATGGCAAATGCCTTAAATTCTTTTAACATCTTTTTCATTGGTTTTTTCTCCTTATATTTAGATTAATAATTTTCTTTTCTTACTTCAAAATAAGCCTGTGGATGATTACAAACCGGACATACTACCGGAGCTTCCAGGCCAACAACCACGTGACCGCAGTTACGGCATTCCCACATGGTTACGCCGCTCTTTTTAAACACTTCCATTGCCTCTACGTTATGAAGCAGTGCACGGTATCTTTCTTCGTGCATCTTTTCGATGGCTGCCACACCGCGGAACTGCGCTGCCAGTTCTGTAAAGCCTTCTTCTTCTGCGTCTTTCGCCATACGCTCATACATATCGGTCCACTCTGCATTTTCGCCCTCTGCAGCGTGTAATAAATTTTCTGCTGTAGTGCCAAGCTCGCCCAGTGCCTTGAACCAAAGCTTTGCATGCTCCTTCTCGTTTTCTGCAGTCTGAAGGAATAAAGCCGCAATCTGCTCATAGCCCGCCTTCTTTGCTACAGATGCAAAGTAGGTATACTTGTTTCTTGCCTGGGATTCCCCTGCAAAAGCTTCCCATAAGTTCTTTTCGGTTTTTGTTCCTGCGTACTTATTTGCCATAATCAATTTCTCCTTTATATACTTTTTTGTGGGCATTCTCTATCCCACCATTCCAAAATATTATACCATTTTTTATACAAGACTGTCTACCATTTTCAAACAAAAAGAAGCGGCAGATTTACACTGCCACTTCCTCATATATCATTTCCACGGATTCCACAAAATGTTCTTTGCCAAAGGATTCCGCTATTTTTTCACTCTGTTTTGCCGCTGCTTTTCTCCATTCGGAATCCAGCAATATATTTCTTAAATATGCTTCAAACTCTTCCTGGCAGGTATATTCGTAACCGTTTACACCTTCCTGAATCACCGCATCCAGGCACGGGTCCTTTCTGCACAGTAACGGAAGACCGTTTGCCGCCGCTTCTATGTACGTCAGGCCCTGGGTTTCACTGGTGGAAGCATTCACAAAAACGTCTGCAAGCTGGTAATATTGTTGCACTTCCTCCGGTTTTACCATACCGGTAAATACCATATGATTGCTGATACCCAGTTCCTTTGCCCGCTGTTCCAGATGTTCCTTGTCCGGGCCGTCCCCTACAATCATAAAGGTAAGCCGGGAATCATGCTTCAACATTTCCGCAAAATAGTCAAGAAGCTCACCTAAATTCTTTTCGGTCCCAAGCCGGCCAAGATTTAACAACACACGGTGTTCCTCCGGAATTCCAAGCTCCCGGCGCTTAACTTTGCGTTCTTCTTCACTCAGACGGTAATGATGCTGCTCTAACGAAATTCCGCTTGGCACCACCTGGATATCTGCCGTAATCCCATACTCCCGAAGAGCATCCTCCACCTTTGGAGTCGGGGCAATTACTCTTGCAACATCCTTTAAACGGTATTTTGACAGCGTACGGACCATTTGTCTGCCTAAATACTTGCTTGGCAGTACATAGGACACATATTGCTCGTACAGTGTATGATAAGTATGCACCAGTGGCGCACCGGTAAGTTTTGCAATACGCTTTGCAAACTGAAAGCTGAAAAATTCACACTGGCTGTGAACCACATCCGGTTTCCAATCAATTAATTCCTCAATCAATGCGTTGCGATAGGATAGCGGCATCCGCACATCCGGATATATAAATCCAATGGATGCTGACTTTATGTAATATACATGGTCTTCCTTATAGCTTTCCAAACCCTCGGATAGTGTCAAAATTCTTACATCGTGTCCTTTTTCCTTTAATTCTTCATATAAGTTGCGGACGGAGGTTACCACACCGTTAGTAGCTGTCGTATATAAGTCCGTTGTAATCAGGATTTTCATCTCCGGGTTCCTCCCTAAATACTTGTTATTCTCCCGAACTTATTTTACAACATCCCTTTTCATTTTTCATTAGAGATAAATTAAAAATTGATTAAAAAAAGTCTCTGCAAGAATTTGCAGAGACTTTTTTTAACTAATTTACTTCACTGAACATGTCCTTACCTACACCGCAAAGAGGACAAAC
>JAZNXI010000183.1:0-5756 GCA_045593825.1 Lachnospiraceae bacterium | reverse complement strand
GTCTGGGCATGCCATACCAGGGTATGATATCTCATCTGCATATTGTTTTCTACGCAATATTTGATAATGCTCTGACTGCGTCCGTAATTCGTTGCCACGAAGGTCGGATCATCCTTTACTCCTGCCTTGGACTTTGCCTGGTCTAACACCGCATCGGTCTTCATTTCGTTTTCACAGGTAACACTGTTAAAATGAGTAGTAACAGTTTCCTTGAATTTTTTACCGATGGTAGTGGTATTTAAGCATACACCAATTTTGAAATTCTCCGCATAAATGTCCTTTAAAGGTGCCACCGTAGGAAGCGGTGTCGGTGTAGGCTTTTCTGTCGGTGTAGGCTTTACGGTTGGTGTAGGTGTTGCGGTTGGCAACGGCGTTTCTGTTGGTACAGAGGTTGCGGTTGGCGCAGCCGTTTCCGTTGGCGCTGTCGTCGGCGTTTCGGCACTCTGCTTACTGCCGCAGGCCGCAAATAACATCATACCTGCCAGCAGAATTGTTATTCCCCATTTTTTCATCACAAAATAATCCTCCCAAAATTTAATTTAATGTATAGCCGAAGCCTAGAATTGTAAACTTCTTTGTTGCATCCGTCATGCGGACTTCTACCTGATGTTCCTTTGCTTCTTCACCGGTGTACACAATAACTGCGTTACAGTGATTCCAGCCAACCTCCAATGGGTTGATGGTACGGGTTACTTCTCCGTCCACCAGAACCTCAGCTGTGCCAAAGGAAGGGTCTCCGCTGTCTTTATAAACAAGCAGTAAATCCTTGCAATCTAAGGTAAGTGTAAAGTTTTCCGGCTGTGCTGCATCACCATTGTACATCCAGTGGTCCGGAAATTCCGGGGTCACAAATGCGTTGGCATCCTGCTCTACGCACTGGAGCATGTTATCCTCTGCAGTAAAAGAGCCTGCGTTTAACGCTTTTACATGTTTTACCGCATCGTCCTTACCAAAGGCAATTAACGCACGGTAACGGTTACCGATAACGCCATCCTTTGTCAGGTCCACATCTTCTGCCGGAGCTTCGCCCTCATCCGCCAGCTGCCAGAAATTATCCAGACAGTCTGCCATAATCTGATGACCATCATTGGACGGATGATACAAATCATAGAAAAATTGGCGCTTGGTAATTACCGGTACATCCTCGTAAAAGTTTAGTGTTACCGCATTCTTAATGCTGACCATCGGAAGATTATAGTGATAACCCACTCTGGATAAATTATCCTGCAGGTTGTAGTCATCCTGGAATACAGAGAACAACAGCACTACCGCAGGATTACCCGGACCTTCCATAGCCATTAAGGCAAGGCTTTCGTAGCAGACACCGTTGGTTTCGTCTCCGGCATCATTTACCGCAAATTCAATAACCACCACGTCAGGAGTTACGGTTCCCTGACGCAGGACATCATCTTCATATCTGGTCAAACCAAGCTCCGACGGAGTACCGCCTACGCCGGCCTTAATAAAGTGCACATTGCTGCCGTCTCCCTTGCCGAAACGCTTTTTAAACATTTCATAGGAACGGTATGCATAGCTGTTGGTACCGATTGGCTTGGCACCCGCACCCTGAGTAATGGAACCGCCGATATATGCGATGGTTACATCCTCTCCTGCCTTTGCTTTTGCAATCGCTTTTTTCATACGGAATAAATTACCGGTCTGCATGCAGGAGCGGACAATCATTTTTTTATATTCTTCGGAACCAAACTGTACCGGTGGATCCGGAATCAGTTCAGGCACCTCATACCCATCGTTTAAATAATAAGCAATGGTTACCTTTGCGGTAAAGTAAGACGGAAATTCAAAGAAAAATGCAGTAAGTACCTGTTCCTCTTCTGCAGCAGGATATTCCTCCACCACAATCTTTGTTTCTCTTCCGTCACACACGGTTTCTGCCGGAAATGCAGTGCCCGGCCCTTTTGCCGCACGGCTTTGCTGTGCAAAGCGTATCGTTTTATTTCTGTCTTCTTCCTTATCTGCTTTAATGGAAATACCAATACTATGTACCAGTTTGCGGAAACCCTCACAAGTCTGCAGCTGTCTTGCCAGTTCCTTATCTAACTCAGGAAGCAGATTGGTCACCTTGGCTGCCACTCTTCCATCTAAATAATTCACATCAGAAAAACCGCCATGACCGTTTGGTCTTCCTTCAATGGCGTCATCCAGCATAATATAAATTACAGAACGTTTTTTGGTTGGGTCCTTCGGGGCTTTTGGGCCTCTTGCTACTGTAGTTTCCATTTTGCACCTCCCGGGTTGCATTTTATTCTAAGAACATGTTGAGGTCGATACTGTCCGCCATAGCGCTGTATCCCTCATACGGATGTAAACCATCCGACTTTGTATACTCATATAACAGATTTACCGGATTTGCAGGGTCTGCCAGTACGGTTTCAAAATCGATGATGCCGTCAAAGCCGGACTCTTCGGAGCGCATCCAGTCGTTTAACTTGGTTCTTACCTCTTCTGCCTGGGCAGTGTAATAATCACTGGTGCCGAACGGAGTGATTGGTGCAGCATACACCTTGATGCCGTTGGCATGACACAAATCAACCATCTTCTTATATTCAGGAACAAGCTGGTCATACTTGGAGGTATCCTTAATCTTACCAATATCGTTTACACCAAAATAAATAACCACATATTTTACCTTGTCGTGTTCTAAAACATCTCTGGAGAATCTCTGCTTACCGGATACGGTTGGATATGCACCCAGCACGGAGTTGGAACCAAGGCCCTCGTTTAATACGGAAATATGCTTGGTTTCTTCATTTGCCTGGAGTCTCTTTGCCAGGAAGTCAATGTATCGGATATAGCTGTCCGGCTTCTTTCCCAGGTAGCTTGCATCGGTACCGTAACCATCGGTAATGGAGTCACCGAAGAATACTACGGCAGTACCTTCCGGAGAAATTACAGAACAATCTGCCAGGAAATACCAAGCGGTAGTTTCTCTTGCACTGATAAATTTTTCTCTGGTTGTCTGGTCACCCTTCATCTGGTATGTGGTTGCTCTTGCGCCTCTGTGACCGGTAATATTTGTGGTAGGCGCCTTGCCAAAGTACATGGAAATTGCAAGGTTGTCTAAGCCTTCTACTGCTAAATCGATTGGGTCGGTAAAAATTACTTTACCCTTTGGAATTACAAAAGAAGCTTCTCCGTTTACGGTAACTGCCACATCAGTTTCCGGAAGTATGGTGGACATATCCACCTTGGAATTGCCATGACCCTTTCCGTCTGCCAGCGCATCCTTGGACTGCTTAGCAACGTGCATGGAAGTTACTTCCACGTCACACTCACCATACTGGTTGGAGAGACGGAGTCTAATCTGCGGACCGCCTGCTGTTACACGGATAATCTGACGGATTGTGGTGCCTTCCAGTGCCAGTTTTGGCATAGCACTATCGGTAGGACCGGATAAGTTACACTTTTCTTCGGTGGTTGCCCATACAGTCAGCCAGTCGCCGGAATCCTGCTTATCTGCAGTATTTCTTCCGATTTCTACAATTTCAATGGAACAAAGGGTTACATCCTGCAGCTGTACATCGTAACTTGCGGATGCAAACATAATTGCAGTTGCGGTCTGCGCTGCTTTAAGCGTAATGGTAGCTTCTACTTCTGCACCGGTGTTTGGCACAGCAATAATCTCTTCGGTACAGTTATTGACAGAATCATCGGTCAGATAAAAACGTACCGCAGTATCCTCCGGAGAATTAAACTTAACCTTTACCTTAACAGTAACGGTTTCGCCGGAATTTATATAATTGGAAAGAGGAAACGCACACTTGTCAACAATACCATACTGATAGCTGATACTTCCGTCATCATTTTCCATGCCGATATCCTGACCCCATACAGAAATTCTGTTGGCTAAATCAAGAAATCCTGTGGCAGGAACAGGAGTTGGTGTCGCCGTTGGCTTTGGCGCCTCCGTTGCAGTTGGCTCCGGTGTCGGAGTAGCGGTTGGCTCCGGAGTTGGAGTAGCGGTTGGTGCCTCCGTTGCGGTTGGTTCAGCTGTTGGTGCTGTTGTTGCTGTAGGAGCTGCTGTAGGGTCCGGGGTTTTGCCGGCAGAACCACATGCTGCCATGCACATAACCGAAGCTAACAATATACTAAGTAATACGGATTTTTTCTTTTTCATCATTGTTTCCTATCCTTTCCTAAATATGTTTATCGTATTTTATCACACATTACCGCACTAAACTATTCTCTGTTTGCTATTTTTTTTGCTATCTTTGCTTTTTTCATAAAAAAATACCCGGAGTTTTTTTACTCCGGGTAATATTCTACTGCTTCTGTTTCACTTAAAATAATCTCATCTGCCCCATGCTGCACAACTTTAATATAATACACTCCATGCTTACTTTCCGGCAGATTTTTTGCCGCCAGCAGGTTTTCCGTCAAAAAGATGGTTTCCACTTCTTCCATGTTAATGACAATTTTACTCCATTCCGTAAAATTCTGACCCACCACATAAAGTAACGGCTCTCCCTCCGTAATCAGTGACTCTTTCATATACACTTCCCGGATGCGGATTTCCTCCAGGCCCATCTGCATTTCTACCCTTTCGTAAGGATTCCTGCCGTTGTAAACCTCCATATCGCCATACAGCATGTCATACATTAACAGCTGCATATTCTCCAGATAATCCTCTTCACCCTTACGGTAGGTATGATACTGGGGCATAATTCCTTCTTCAATGCCCAGCAGGTGCAGTACCCTTGCCGACAGCTGGTAGGACTGCAAATCCATATCTGCTGCCGTCAAGCCAAAGTTACTCCAAACCACATATTCTGTCTGGAAAGCATTGCCGTTTACCAAAAGCGACTCCGACAAACCAAGGCTCGGAAGATGATCGCCGTACAATACCAGCACCACATCCTCCTGGCAGGCGCTTAAATTTAAAACCAGTTCCTTTAAGAAATTGTCCATTTCCTTCAGCTGATGCACATAATAAAGATACTGGTAATAGTACTCCGAAAGTTCCTCCGGCAGATTAACCTCTAACGTGGTTTCCGGCAGCAACGGCTCCTCCGGATATGCTCCGTGGCCCTGTACCGAAATGGCATATATATAATCCCGCTCCTTCGTTTTTGCCAGTGTTTTCATAATCTGACCCACCAGTACCCGGTCTAAAGCCCAGTTCAGCTCGTTTACCGGCGCTTTTGCCATGTATTCGATGGACAAATACCGGTCAAAGCCCAGGTTGGCAAACACTTCATTCCGGTTATAGAAAGTACCGTCATTATTATGCATGGCGGTGGCAGAATATCCTAGTTTTCTTAAGATATAGGCCATACTCTCACAGGTACGGTCCTTTAATACCGTTTTGTACGGATATTCTCCCGGTCCGAACAGATCCAGGTTCATACCGGTAATACACTCAAACTCCGTATTGGCGGTTCCGGCACCAATGGACGGCACTTCCAAAAAACCGCTCGGATATTTTTCCTTCAGTGAGGTAAAAAACGGTATCGGATCTTCGGAAACCTTGAAATTATCAATATACTTTACATCGAAGAAAGACTCCAACTGCAGGAAGATGATGTTCGGATAATCTTTCTCTGCCGTCGGAACCACTGTTGGTTCCGGTATTTTTGTTGGTTCCGGTGTTTCTGTTGGCATCGGAAGTTCTGTCGGCACCGGCGTTTCTGTCGGCACCGGCGTTGGCGTATGCGTAGGTGTTATGGTTACCAGCTTCCGCCCTTCTTCCTCTTCATATTTGTTTAAGAATTCATCTACCGCTTCGCCGGAATATT
>JAZNXI010000182.1:0-20609 GCA_045593825.1 Lachnospiraceae bacterium | reverse complement strand
ATTTAAGAGAAATTTTTATAATTACCTTGATTATAAAGAATAAATATACGAAAGGGGAACTACCTATGAAGAAAAAGAAATGGCTGGCACGGTCAGCAGTGGTTGCAGCCCTGTTAATTATTGCAACCATATCGGCAGTGGTATCTGTCCGGGCATTAGGCTTTGAAGATTACTATGTATCGGAAGATAACTCCTTTTCCTTTACCCTAAAGCAGAACAAGGCATCCTCCACGGCCACCATAAAGTACGGTACCGGGGCATGGTATTTCTTTCCGGCAAAAACCTGGGCATCAACATATGATAAAATACCAAGTGATTCAGAGGATTATCCAAATCATCGTGGTCAGTCTCTTAATGCATCCTTTTATGGCACGGTCGGTATGCCATCTACCAGTGCCACACAGACAAGACTGAGTGAAGACAGTACCTATAAATACGATAAGTTTACCTTTTCTGCAGAAGATGTTATGACTGCCATGAAAAAGTGGTATGCCATGGGCTCACTCAGCAGAGACCAGTTAAAAAGCGGTATCACTTTGTATGCCAGCCGTTCCTTAAACATCAAAAAGAATGGTTCCACTATCGGTACAGTGTACAGTTATCCAGAAATGGAACGATTTTCCGATGCTAATAACATCAGCTGGTCAGGTAAATCATGGGATACTTTTCAGAAGTCATTTGATATTGCCATTCATGTTTCGTTCCAAAGTGTCAACATGTCTTATCAGGTAGTGGACGAAAAAGGGAATGAGATAATTGACCACAGTGGTATTACCGGCTTTACCTATCCGGATGTATATTATGGAGAAACTATCTCTACAAACAGCCCTGGTGAAATTATGGGCTATGATTATGTGGGCTATGAATTAAAGGCGGGGAATACCGTGCTTGCCAGCGGAGGGGAAAAAGAAACTTCCGTAAACTACACGGCAAAGCAGAGTCAGATTCAGGGACAGGACCTTATCCTTACCTTTAAGTATAAAACGGTAGAGGCAGAAGTGCCGTTCCAGACACCGACACCGGAACCGACTAAAGCGCCGGATGCTACGGCAACACCGACACCGACTCCGACAGCAACTCCGATACCGGCGTCACCAACTCCGACTCCGCAGCCATCTACACAGACGGAAGTCGTGGATTCTGAGATTTATTACTATTCCACGGACAAGGGGTATCATATTGGGGAAATTGCGGACAGTACTACCCGTAAGTATGCCTTGACGGGTGGAGTAGTAACAGATTTGGCAAACTGTTCTTATTTATCCAGGGATAATTCCTATTCCGTAGGCACGGACGTAAGCGGTAATGAGTGGTATTTCTATCCAAACGGAACGGAAGCTACTCTGGTACATCCGAAGAAATACAACGGATATAATGTATACAGTGATGACATAAAGTACATAACAGAGCTGGTATATCCATCCACCATAGAAACTTCATCCGGCACGGTCTATACAGTTGTGGATATAGGCGGCGGTACCGCAAAGTATAAAACGGATAAATATCTTTCCACCACATACTTTACGGAGGAATACGGAGCCATCAACGGTTCTTATATATACAGTACCTGGTCGAATACTACAGACGGAGGGGTTGTAACCGGAGCCACTGACAGTAACGTATATATTCTTTACTCCTATGGTGTCATGGGTAACGGCTATATCAGAAGTGAAGGCCGTATATATAAAGACTATTATACTACCGGTGGTTATGACCACAGGGATTACGTAAGAAACTACTATGTTTATAATACCACCCTGAAAAAGGTAGTAATTCCGGATACGGTCAGATACATTTCGGAAGATGCGTTCATGTACTGCCAGGCACTGGAATCCATCGAAGGCGGTGCCGGCCTTACAAATATATATAACTCCGCATTTTATGTAAACGGCTATCCGGAGGTTGAACTGACTTCCATCCTTAAAGAGGGACTGACTGATATTAAACGTTACAAGTACTATAACGACGATTATTCAGAAACAGAGTATACGGAAACCATGCTTGCATGGAGGGCAGAGTCCTTCTTAAGTGACCGGTTGGAAATGGTAAAGTTCCCAAAACTGCAGAATATCTTTGAACGTGCCTTCTGCAACCACCACAATCTTTCCGAAGTGGATTTGTCAACAACGGTCACAGAAATCAGGGAAGGTGCATTTGCAGGTTGTGAACTGGACAGAATCAGAATCCCGGGCATGTCAACGACCATAAGCAACAATGTAAATACACTCGGTACCAGAGGATACAGTACAACGGGAGACACCACGGAGATTCACTGTGAGCCGGATTCCACGGCTATGTCGTATGGTCTTATGTATGATGGCAACTATGTTCTGTACTGCGGTTATCCGGTTACCTATGAACCAAACGGTGCTCCGGGAGATGCACAGAAGGTATACAGCGCCCTGAATATTCATTATGGAACTGTGGATAGGGAAAATGGTATTCTGCTTGGATATCCGAATTATAAACAGTCAAACAGTGACCAGTATTCCTATTCATCGTCTTCCTGCCAGTATAAGTCCTATCTTGACCCGGACGGAGTTTTGTGGTGGCTGGATACCACCAACAAAACCATGACAAAGGTTTCGGAAGGAACCACCTTCACGGAGTTGTTTGCCGAGGGTTCTGCACGCTTTGCTTACGACTCTTCCGGTAATCTTTGGGTATCCGGTCAGCAGAGGTATGTTTCCACATGCACGGATTCCTGGGGAGACCCTGCGTTTTATTCGTACTATACAACAAACCTATTTAGTTGGCGTAAAATGACACTGCCGACTGGTACGGTAAAAACACAGATTACAGACAGAGGTGTGTTTGCCCTGGATTCAGGCGGTGCCATTTGGCTGTGCAATCTGTCTTCAAATTCAAATGTCAGACTGACAAGCACTTCCATGACAGCGAAATTTGTGGACTTTATGTTTGCCACATACCACTACGATGCTGATTATGGTTTAGACAGTTATCTGGCTGCCATAGATGAAGATGGTAATTTGTACCGGACAAATTATTATTATTCATCCTCGGATTATCATTATCCTGCATTTAATCTGGAATCACAGTATTCCTACAATGCATTGGAGGAGGATGATTTTTATGTTATTGCTGCGGGGGCTGTTCAGTTTGCATTCGTACAAAAGAGTGATTCTTCTGCACCATATACGGCGGTCCTTTTGGAAGATGGTTCAGTGAAATATTACTATTGGCTGAACAGTTCAACCTGTGCGTCCTATACAAGCTATACATTTACGGAAATGGAATCCTGCGATAATGTTATGGGCAGTGTCGGTTTGAAATTAAAAGATGCGGCCGGAAATACATATATTGCCTATACCGGAACCTCTACTTCCAGTCTTGTTTTCCAAAAGGTAGCATCTGCCAGCGTGGATATCAAGGAAATGTGGTATGTGGGCACAACTTATTTTTCCAACAGTACTTACTACGGTTGTGAATACGAAGACGGATACTATTATCATTCACGTACATATATTTGGACGGAAGATGGATATCTGTATGCCTGTTCCGGGCAGACAACTGAATGGGATTATGATAATAGCCAGACATGGCAGACAAGCTTGCTTTCAAACACCATATGGAAGGTGGCAGATGTTAAGTTTGATAAAGTGTATTTTAATGCACATAGTATTTTTGCCATTGCAGAGGATGGCACTCTCTGGAGCGGTGGCCATAATAAATATGGACAGTTAGGACATGCTTCTACCGGAGATTACAGCTATCAGTACTCTTATCCGTCCTATAACTGCTCCAGATACTTGTATAAGACAGGTAGCAGAACTTATACGGATGTATATCATCAGTATTTAAATAATCTGTATAATGCGCCGCAGACGGTGTATGCCATGGGAACGGATGGCGTGATATATCGTTCCGGTTATTACTATATCAGCGGCACGGGTGGAACAAACAGAAATGTGTTTAACGTGGCAGAAGAACAGACCTGGCCGTCTTCTTCGTCCCTCCCAAGACTCCGTACCGGCTACGACTACGATACCATTCTGGTAAATAATCCGTTCACCTATTCCGGTTATGAATTCAAGGGATGGAACACGGTGGCAGGAGGAACCGGACTTGCTTATTTCCCTGGTGATTCCGTTGCTCTCAGCAGTGCTTTAACCGTGTATGCACAGTGGGGCAGGGCAAACAACATTATCCACTATGATTCCAACGGCGGTTACGGTACCATGCCAAATACCGTGCTGGATGCCAGTGTAACAAGTACAACCCTTGCTGCAAACAACTTTGCTAAAGCAGGCCATACATTTGCTTACTGGTGCAGAACGGATAAGTACTGTTCCGGAGCAGATGCCTCCGGACACCAGCATTATGCAGATAAGGCAAGTATATCCGGCGTTACGGGAACCGTAACACTGTATGCACAGTGGGATGCGGAGGATTATATTAAGGACCCGGATAATACCACGGTGTTCTCTTATCAGCTTGTGTATATGAAATATCCGTACGGTTCTGCAGGAAATACGGTATGGAAAACAAAAACACTTGCTTATGAAACCACAGAAACAGTGGAAGGACAGCCGTATACACCGGCTTCCGGTTATACGGTAACCTATAACCTCAACAAGCCTTCCGGTATGAGTACGGTTCCGACAGCATTAAGCAAGACTTCGGATTCCATCGGAACCCCGACCTTTAATAAGTGGAGGCTTTACCGTGTAAATTCCGAGGGGGCACAGATTTATGCAGGTACTCAGTACGTTGAGGGAACTGTTATCTCCAAGCTTACCCAGATAAACGGGGATATCATTTACCTGTATCCTTCCTGGAATCCTGTGGGAGCTTATGTTGTACTTCCTTACACGGAAGCTGCGGGTTACGTTTTCAATGGATGGAACGAGGCGGCTGATGGCAGTGGAGGACTGCATGAGGTTTATCCTCCGGAAGATGAAGAAAACATCGGTACCTTCGAACCTTCCAAAAACACAACCCTGTATGGAGACTGGACTCCTCTCACTTATCCTGTTACCCTCGACGGCCAGAGTGCAACCACTCACACGCAGACAAGTGTTACCATGACCTTCGACAGCACCTGTCCAAGCGTAACCGTTCCTTCCCGTACCCGCTACATTTTCATGGGTTACTTTACGGAAACCAACGGCGGCGGTACGCAGTATTACGATAAAGACGGAGCGGGTCTGTTAAAGTGGCAGATAAGTGACGGCTCGGTTACCACCCTGTATGCACACTGGGTACCGGATAAGGCAGTAAGCTACGATGCAAACGGCGGTACCGGCACCATGGATACCTCCTGGGTGGATTCCGACAAGGACTACCTTGACCTTCCTGCAAATGCCTTCACGGCACCGACAGGCTATCACTTTGCCTACTGGTGCCAGACAGCAGCAGGCTGTACGGGAGAGAGTGCATCCGGACATAAGCACTGGGCAGACAAAGCACGGGTAACCGGTATTACCGGACGAATTACCCTGTACGCACAGTGGGCACCGAATAACTATACGGTTACCCTGAACTATAACGGCGGTACCAAGGGAAGGGGAGATACTTCCCCTTATACGGTAACGTACAATACAGATAGTTACTACGACATTTCCTGGGGACTTCCAACAAGAACCGGTTACACCTTTACCGGATTTTACACAGCGGCAACCGGCGGCACACAGGTCTATACTGCATCCGGTGTATGCGCCAACGACGGAACCTACTGGAAGAGTAATAAGTGGGTTTACCTTGGCAACGTCACCCTGTATGCCCAGTGGACGGCAAATACCTATACCGTTACCTTAGAGCCTGAGGGTGGAAATCCTACCCCGGCACCAACGGTAAAACCAACTTATGATTCCAATATGCCAGCGGTTACCGTACCAACGAGAAAGTACACTGTAACCTTTAATGCCAATAACGGCACATGTGATACCGCTTCCTTAACTTCCACCTATATTTTCGGCGGATATTTTACCGGAAAGAACGGCACTGGCACGCAGTACTATAAGGCAGACGGAACTTCCGCAAGAACATGGAACATCGCACAGAACACCACCCTTTATGCAAAGTGGACTTCCGTAGCCATAACCCTTCCGACAGCAACAAGGACGGGCTATACCTTTAACGGATGGTACACCGCAGCATCCGGCGGAACACTGGTGGATGTGGGAGGAAAGAGTTATACTCCGACCGCAGACATTACCCTCTACGCCCACTGGACAGCAAACACCTACACGGTCACTTTAGACCCTGACGGCGGACAACCAACTCCGGCACCAACGGTAAAACCGACCTATGATGCAAATATGCCATCGGTAAGTGTTCCGACAAGAAAGTACACCGTAACCTTTAATGCAAACAGCGGAACCTGTGCAACTGCATCTTTGGTATCTAACTATACCTTCGGCGGTTACTTCACAGGTAAGAACGGCACGGGCACGCAGTACTATAAGGCGGACGGAACTTCCGCAAGAACATGGAACATCGCACAGAACACCACCCTTTATGCCAAGTGGACTTCCAAAGCGGTAACCCTGCCGACGGCATCAAAGACCGGTTATACGTTCCAGGGCTGGTACACAGCTGCAAGCGGTGGCACAAAGATTGGGGATGCAGGAGCAACATATACTCCAAGTGCAGATGTTACTCTGTATGCGCAGTGGAAGGCAAAAGAATATGACATCACCTTAAATGACCGGGGTGCGACAAGCACGAATCATACGGAAACCGTGTACATGACCTTTGACAAAAAGGGCGTTGATATCATAGTTCCCACAAAGACCGGTTACACTTTCCACGGTTACTACACCGGTACACGTGGAACCGGTACAAAGTATTATAATTCTTCCGGTGTCTGTGTGAAGGAATGGACGGAGGAGGATAAGACAGAACTCTATGCTTATTGGACACAGGATGCCATTATTTTTCCTGATGAGGGTGGCCAAACGGAGCCAACGCCTCTTCCGGAACTGGATTCCGTCGGAAGTGTTGGCAGAACAGATGCCAAAGGACTTCTTTATGCGGATGATTACAATTCTGTGACAGGAGCGTTGACGGATCTTCAGCCATACCTGACTTATGACACGCCAGCTTCGGAAGGTGTTATTCCCGGAACAGAAGAAATTGCGTTCCGTGCAAAGATGGGGGCATGGATGCTTCACTATAATCTGCACCGGAATACCGGCACAGATTATGTACGTTTTTATGTAACAGTTCCTTATCGTACCCAGTACGAACAGTCTGCCGATGAAGAGCTGGTTATCAGCCTGCAACAGACAAAGACGTATACTTTCATTATTCCGAAGGTATGGAGTTACTGGGAAATTCTTGAGAGCGGTATGTACTATCCGGACAAGGTAAGGGTGAGGAATGATGCCATCAAAGGCGGGAAGATAGAACTATCGGTGGAGCGTTCCAGAAGTTTCTCTACAAAGGTACCAACCTATTCGGTAACTCAGTACGGAGAAAAGCAAAATCATGTATTCTGGGAGGAGTACGACACGGATGGATATCCATGTTTACGGATTACGCTTGCAGAAGAGCAATATCTTATTTCGGATGTGCCGGATACACTGCCTGTCGTGGATAAATTTCTCAACAGCATATGTCTGACAGCAGCCTGGGAGGACGAAAGGCAGGCCTGCGTACGGAGTGACAGGTTTGTTTTAAACGACAGGATAATTCTTTCCGATGAACACAGCTGTGATGGAAACGGTGCAAGGATAAACAGCGAAATTATGGATTTTTTTGCTTCTTCTGAAGAAATTGAGGAAACCTCCTACCTTCAAACCTATATTTCCGGTATAGAGCTGGATGAGCAAAAACCGAATGGAAAATATACCTCTTTGGCAGAAATTATTTATATCGGGGATAAGGAAAATATTAACGCACCGGAAACGTTAACACTTTCAATGTCTGATATAAATGATTTGAATATTCATACGCCTGTGGTTTGCAAGGGTATGGTGACAGACGGAATGGAAAAAGGTGAAGACGGTTACGTTCTGGTGCTACAGGATGCGTTGAATTTCTTTACTCTTTCTGTGGATAACCAAGGAACCCACCGTATGAGTTTGGGCTATGGAACCAAGGACTTTTTATGGTCCCTCAGTGGTAAAAGCAATGTTGCGAATCAAAACGGGGAGTATCTGAACCAGGTGCAGTTTTCCTTTGATGTTTATCTGGATGCAGGAAACGATTCCAAGCCGGAAAACGGAAAATGTCATACGCAGGGCGATTCTCTTATATCAGCGGGAACCTGGTTATCTTTAGAAAGTGAAGGACAACAATTTTATGTTCCTGTAACAATGAAAAACGGGGAGTATCAAATCAAGTTCAGGACAATAGCTGTAAATTGCCCGAGGGATGAAAATGGAGAGCATATAGTGACGGAGGAACAGTATCAAGCGAATCTCAGTCAGTCCTGCTATATGGCAGCAGACGTAATAGATGTAGAAGTAAAGAGTTATCTGCGTGATTTTAATATTACTTCCGTGAATGAAGCCCGGGCATCGGAACAGTTGAAAAATGGCTGTCAGGCACTTACACTGAAAAAAGGTTATGGCTTTTCTTTTGAGCTTCTGACCCAAGGCGAATTTTTTGATGAAAATGCGGAGATAAGCATTACTCCAAGTTACGTTTGGGAGTCTGAGGATGGTACGGTGCGGCAGGATGTTAAGCTTTACCGGTTGGAAAAAATGCCGCATGATATGCAGAAAAAATGCTATGCCTGGGAAGGAGAACCTCTACTTTTTCAATACGAAAATTATGATGTGATTTTACAGTGTTTTGAAGGAAAAGGCATGGTGTCTGCCGATGTGCTTTGTGTGGCAAAAGACTTTCCTTTGGAAGAGTACGCAAAGATAAATACTTTTACCGGAAAAGAAGAGTTTTTTTTGCAGGATGGTTATTTGATTCTCCGGTTTGATATTGTCGTAAAAAGTAACGAAGGAGAACTATATATCTTTGATAAATGGGAATTTACAAAACTTGCAGAAGATGCAAGGAAGCAGGGGTGGAATTACATGACCGGTGACATTATCCGGTATGATTTGTCAAAAAGTATTGAGGATGATTACGAAATCGGCGGTTCGGAGTAAAGAAAGTGGCTGTATGTAACATTTGTGACACATAACTGCCAAGATTTTCTGGTAAAATAAACACAAGATTCTGTATTTGCCCCTAATGTATTGGTCAAAATATGTCGATATATTGGGTAAGGGCAAACTATGTCTATCGCACATAACTAATTTTGAATAAATATTTTACGAGAGAGGGAATGAATATGATGAAGCATATGAAAAAGGCAATCAGTTTCTTAATGGCGGTTTGTTTGCTTGCGGGCAACAGCTATGTAAGCACAGAAGCAAATACATCAGTAAGTATGTCTATGTCCGGCTGGACACAGATGGCAGAAGCGCATGAGCCATTACTTCCAAAGGGAATGCTTTCTTATCTGGAAAACAATGCAGGCCGTGTGGCAAATGCAGAAGATGAAAAGCCTGTAACAGATGCTGCAGGCGGATTCGTATTCTATAACCCAACCGCAGGTAGTGGCGAGGTTGTCAGAACCGGAGACGAAATCACAATTTCCGGCTCCACCATGTTCTTACTTACCAAGGTGGACGAAGAGGATAATCCAATCGGATTTGACTCCGGCGTAGTTATTAGAAGTATTGAACCGGGTAACAAAGACATTGCCAGAGTAGACAGAGACGGTGAAGGTAACATGGGGTATAACGTTACCATCACAGCTGTTTCTCCGGGTCAGACATCTATCAATGTCCAGATTGAAGAACCGGTTTATGATGCAAGCGGAAATAAAACGGATAAGTCCAATTCCTATACATTTACCTGTACGGTAAACGTAAAAATGGAAATTGACCGTGCTGACACACACTGGAAAACCATTTCCACAGATTCCAAGGTATTGGTTTTAAATCAGGCAGAAACTTATCAGATTCGTTTGAATAATGTTGAAAACAGAGTAGTTAACAGCAATCTGATGAAGTGGAACTGGCCAAACGACGGCGTTATCGAATTAAACGAGGCGGATGGTACCATCACTCCTAAGGGTGCAGGTATTTCAAAAATCACATTAAAGCCAACTACCGGTTCCCAAAAGGCAGAAGAGTTTACTGTTATCGTATCTCCAACCGGTACAGAAAAATTCGGTGCAGGTTTTGATGAGTACAAGCCTAATGTAGAATTTGCTACATCCAGCGAAAGCTTTACCCTTTACACGAACGGTAACCCTGCAGCAAATATGGCATGGGAAGTATACGCTATTACATATAATGGTTCTACTCCGTCCAGAACACTTCTTTCCCAGAAGGACACCACGTTACTTACCTATCAGGTCAGTGAAATTGATGGATTACTGCAGTTTACCAATGTAAAAGCAGGCACATATCAGGTAATTGGTTATTCTTCCACAGACAAGCTGTATGCAGACGAAGACTGGAACAAAGTAGTATTTGACATTACCGTAAACATGACTCTGCAGGATACGGTAAGATACTTAAATGTAGGCGATACCTTTAGCATCCTTGCTAACTCCAATGTTCCTACTTCACGCTTTGCAGAATTATTGGAAGTAGATTATGTGGATGCAATCAATGGTCCTTATGTGGCAGATTTGGATGCAAAAATCGGTTTGTTAACCGCATTAAATAACGGTGAAGTAAAGGTAACAGTAAGATACAGAAGAAGTCCTCAGGACAGTATCTTCTCACCGTCTGACCCATATGGAAACCGTCAGGTAAGTGTTACCTACACCTTTTACGTAATTGACGAAATATCCTTAAATACAACAAGTTTGAATATGTATACCGGTTCTACCTATCAGTTGCTTGCAAATACAACCGATAAAACATCTCCGGTTATCTGGAAATCTTCCGACACCAAACTGGCAGAGGTAGATGAAAACGGTTTAGTTACAGCAAAAAAGGCAACCGGAACAAAGCCGGTGCGGATTATTGCAACGCAGGTTATTGACGGTGTAGAAAAATCGGTTGTATGTACGGTGTACATCCAGCCTGCAGTTACCAGTGTAAAATTAACGCCGGACAATGTTATTTTAAAGATTGATGAATATGAAACCATCAAGGCATCCGTAAGTCCGTCCGGTATTGTTGGTACATCCCTGCACTGGCTGTCTTCTGACCCAAGCATTTTCCAGATTACCGATTCCACTGACTTAACGGTAACCATTCAGGCTAAGGCGGGCGGTACAGCAGTGTTAACAGCTCTGAATGCAGAGAATATTGTGGTTGGTTACTGTAAGGTAACCGTAAATCAGGAGGCGCAGGGTATTAAGCTTTCCCAGACAAATATCCAGCTGCCTATGTCTCAAAAGACATATCAGTTATATGCAACATTAACACCGGATAATACTACAAATAAGGAGATTATCTGGGCATCCCAGAACACAAAGATTGTTACCATCGATCAGAATGGTTTGATTACCTTTAAGAATTCCGGTACGGCAACGGTTTCTGCCCAGTCTGCAGATAATCCGCTGTTAATTGCATATTGTACTATCACTATTGAAAAGTCGGTAAGCAGTGTGCAGCTTGACTACCATGATGTGGAAATGTACACCGGTGAAACAAGACGATTAAGCCATCGTGTATATCCGGAAAATGCTACATATCCTGAAGTTATTTGGACTTCTTTTGATACCTCTGTTGTTACTGTAGATGCTTCCGGTATGTTAACAGCAAAGGGGCCGGGTACTACACAGATTATGATTATGTCTGTGGAAGATGGTTCTTATTACGATATTTGTACGGTAGTAGTTAAGCAGAAGGCTACCAGTGTTAAAATGAATTATAAGGAGCTTACCATGGACCGTGGTGAGTACTTTGATATGGAAGTAACTATTACTCCAATCAACAGCACAGAAGCATCCCTTATTTGGGAAAGCTTAAATCCGACGGTGGCAACGGTTTCTTCAACAGGCCGTATTACTGCAAGAGCAGAGGGTACAGCCATTGTTGCAGTAAGAACCCAGAGTGGTGTAACATCATACTGTACAGTTACCGTATTAGAACCGGTAATTTCCTTGGAGCTTGATCCAACCGACATCCTGATTGATGTAGGTGAAATTTTCAAAATTGATCCTGTATTTAAGCCGGTGGAGCCGACCATTCAGGATGTAAAATGGACTTCCTATGACGAAGATATTGCTACTGTCAATGCATTAGGTGAAGTAGAGGGTATTTCCCGTGGTTCTACCATTGTAACCTGTGAAACCGTAGACGGCGGATATCGTGCATTCTGTCTGATTCAGGTTATGGATCCGGCGGTTATTGTTACTATTACTCCGGATAACTACCGCCTTGGCTACGGAAAGTCTATCGTTTTGGAAGCAAAGGTAACAAATCATGGGGAAGAAGTAAAAAATCTTCCGCTTATTTGGGAATCTTCCGATGAAAGCATTTGTACTGTAGATGAACACGGTAAGGTAACCGGCGTGAATTACGGTTATGCTACCATTCGGGCAGAAGTGGATGACGAATATGGTGCGTTTGCTACCTGTGAAATCCGCGTAGTCCGTGAAGTAACCTCCATACGTTTAAACCATAATACATTAACTATTATTCAGGGCCATACAGCGTCCTTAAAGGCAGATATTAAGCCATCTAATGCAACTTATAATGAGGCAACCTTTAGTTCCGACGACGAAACCATTGCAGTTGTAGATGAAGACGGTACCATTACAGCATTGAATCCGGGTAAAACCTGGATTTGGGCAAAAGCAAAGGATAACAGTGGCAAATACGCCCGTTGCTATGTAACGGTTATCGAGCCGATTCCTGCAACCGGAATTACCATTTCCGATAAACAGATTGTGCTCATTGCAGGTGAATCTAAAAAGATGGTTTATACTATAAAACCAAATAACACTACCGACGAATTAACCTGGAGTTCCGGTGAAGAAACCATTGCAACAGTAAACGGCAATGGCGAGATTACCGCTCACAGAACAGGTACCACAACCGTTACCGCAATGACTTCCTCCGGTAAAACCGCACAGGTTCAGGTTATTGTTATCGGTCTTAGCAGAACATCGGTAGAAATGTCACTTTATGATAATCGTGTTACTCTGTATGTAGACGGAGCAACCACAGGTGTCAGATGGGATTCCGAAAATTCCAGTATTGTGGAAGTTTCAAATGGTAAACTTACCTCCAGAAAGGTAGGTACCACCTATATTACGGCTACAGTAAACGGCAGAAAGTTAAGATGTAAAGTTACTGTAGTGCCAAACAAAAAGAAATAAATAGAGAGGAGTATGCCTTTTCGTGTTACAAAGTCTTCATGTAAAAAATTTCGCGATAATTGATGAGACGGAAGTGGACTTTCGTGAACATTTGAATATTATGACCGGTGAAACCGCTGCGGGCAAATCCATTCTGATTGATTCCGTGAATGCGGCAATCGGAGCAAAAGTTTCAAAAGATATCATCCGCCGGGGCGCAGACTACGCCCTGGTGGAATTAACTTTTTCCAATCTCGGCTCTACTATTGTAGAATTGTTAGAGGAAAAGGATATTTATCCGGAGGAGGATATGCTGGTGCTTTCCAGAAAAATTATGGAGAGCGGAAAATCAGTATGTAAAATTAACGGAGAAACCGTAACGGCTGCCATTTTAAAAGAAGTAGCAAGTTATCTCATTGATATCCACGGTCAGCAGGAGCATCATTCCCTGCTTCAAAAAGCCTCCCATTTAAAATTTTTAGACCGCTTTGCAAAAGAACAGTTGGGTACATTGCCAAAGCAGCTGGAAGAAGCGTATAAAGCCTGGAAGACAGTAAAAGAGGAGTTAGAGAGTGCCGTAACCGATGATGCGGAGCGTAACCGGGAAATGTCTTTTCTTACCTTTGCGGTAGAAGAAATTGAGGGTGCCAGACTGCGTATCGGTGAAGATGCTGATTTGGAAGAAGAATACAAGGTTCTTTCCAACAGTAAGCAAATTGTGGAAGCAGTGGCAGGCAGCCTTCGTTTTACAAAATCCGCAGATGATAACGCAGAGGAACTGATTTCCAGAGCGCAGCGCTATCTTTCCAAAGTATCGGAATACGATGAAAAATTGCAGGATCTGGAAGAAATCTTAACAAACGTGCAGGACATGCTTTCTGACTTCAACAGTCAGGCAGAGGATTACATTGAAAGTGTGGAAGATGCCGGAGAACGTTTTTATGAGGTAGAACAACGTCTTAATATTGTGAATCAGTTAAAAGGAAAATATGGTGATTCCATTCAGGCTGTTCTTGCATATAAAGATGAGTGTAGTGAAAAATTAGAAAAATACAATAATTATGAAGCATATTTAGAAAAGCTTCGCAGAGAATATAAAAAAGCGGAAGAAGCTTGTCTTGTGCTTTGTGAAAAAATCTCTGCAATCAGAAAAAGCAGTGCAAAAAAAATGACGGCAGCCATGAAGTCGGCACTTCAGGATTTGAATTTTTCTGATGTACAGTTTGAATTGCCTTTTGAGCGGTTAGAACAGTTTAATGCTTCCGGATTTGATTCCTGCGAATTTATGATTTCCTTAAACTTAGGAGAGGCATTAAAACCGTTAACCAAAGTGGCTTCCGGCGGTGAATTGTCCCGAATTATGCTTGCCATGAAGTCTGTGCTGGCTGAACAAGACGAAATTCCAACTTTGATTTTTGATGAAATCGATACCGGAATCAGCGGCAGAACCGCCCAGATGGTTTCCGAAAAAATGGCTCAGATTGGTGCATCACACCAAATTTTGTGCATTACCCATTTGTCTCAGATTGCATCCATGGCAGATGCCCATTTCTTAATAGAAAAAAGCGTGGAGGACGGTCGGACAAAAACCTGCATCAGGGAGCTTGGTACAGAAGAAATCTACATGGAACTGGCCCGCATGCTCGGAGGTGCAGAAATTACTTCGGCGGTTGTCCAAAATGCCAAAGAAATGAAATTACTGGCAGATAAAATTAAAACCTATTAAACACAAGCAAGATAAAAGCAGTGAGCGAGAAAATGCCCACTGCTTTTGTTATTTCCATGGGAAGAGTTTGCAGTTTTTTTTGATTCTTTTCCACCCATACTAACAGAGGAAAATAAGGTGAGGATTATGAGTGGGAGAGAGATGCTATGGAACAGGTGTTGCGCAAACGGAAGAGAAAGGGATGGTTGCTTGTTTTAGTGGCAGTATCACTGCTTTTATGCGGAGCATACGGATATTATTGGATGAAAATTAATATACCGTCAGAGATGAAATTGTTGCTTGGTGCAGAGGAAGAATTTGATTTTTCGGTACCGATGGAAGCAAGTATCATGAGTGAAGAAGCAACAGGGGTTTTGTATGTGAATCAGGAGCCTTTGGCGGAGGATGTCATTGATATTGATTTGTTGAATCCTTTTTCCGTCAGTTCAGAGAGTCTTGGTAAGTATGAAGTTTTGTTAAAGCTCTTTGGCATTATTCCCATTAAAGAGATTTCTGTGGAAGTTGTGGAAGAAATGCAGGTAATTCCCGGGGGAGACATCATTGGTCTTCAGATAGAGACGGATGGGATTCTTGTACTTGGAACAGGAGAGGTGACTTTAAAGGACGGAACAGTGGCAGAACCGGCAAAAGGTCTTCTGAAAAGCGGTGACTATATTGTTGGAATCAACGGAAACATGAATGTTACGAGAGAAGAATTTTTGCATTCTATTGGTGTAGAACCCTTGAACTTGATTGTTGACCGTAACGATGACCTGGTGGAAGTGGAAATTCAACCGGTGCAGGATTATTCAGGTAAATATAAACTGGGTACCTGGATACGTACCGATGCTCAAGGTATCGGCACTATTACGTATATAACAAATAATGGTAAATTTGGCGCACTTGGTCATGGAATTACGGATGTAGACACCGGACTTTTAATGGAAATTGATAACGGTAAGTTATTTGACGCAGAAGTTTTAAGTATTGTTAAAGGAAAAACAGGAACTCCCGGTGAACTTATCGGTATTATCCGCCAGTCCGGTATCAGCCAGATCGGCGATATTGATGAAAACTGCAGCAGGGGTATTTATGGGCAGATGAAGCTTGGCATGGTGGATTCCTCCAAAGCGGTTCCTATTGCATTAAAGCAGGATATTGAACTGGGGGCTGCCTCGATTTATTGTCAAATTGATTCAGAGGTCCGGGAGTATGACATTGAAATAGAACGGATTGAACTGGGTCGCACCAATGATAATAAAGGCTTGGTTATTCGGATTACGGATGAAGAACTTTTAAAAAGGACCGGTGGTATTGTACAGGGAATGAGCGGTTCACCGATTATGCAAAACGGCAAGCTGATTGGTGCAGTCACCCATGTCCTGGTAAATGATCCAACCAGAGGGTACGGGATTTTCATTGAAAATATGCTGGAAGTAACGGAGTAAAATCTTCCAATCCCAGGCAGAAAACCACCGCGTAGAAACCGTATAGAACAAGTATTAAGCTTATGCTTGCTTTCGGCAGATGATGAACTTCGCAAATAAAATTCTTCGACAAAATATAAAGGATTAAACTGAATCAGAATTAAAAATGCTACCTCAAGAAACCGTTAGCGCTGAGCGGGTTTCAGAGGTAGCATTTTTACATTCTGATTCTTTTAATAGTTCTAAAGATGTCGAAGAATTTTATTTATTCAAATTCCTCTCCGCCGTAGCAAGCATCAACTTAATACGGTTCAATTGATTTACTTCACTGGCGCCAGGGTCATAGTCAACAGCCACAATGTTAGCCAGCGGATGTCTTGCGCGAAGCTCTTTTATTACGCCCTTACCAACTACATGGTTTGGCAGGCAGGCAAACGGCTGGGCACAGACAATGTTGTTAACGCCGGAATGGATAAGCTCTAACATTTCACCGGTTAAGAACCAGCCTTCACCGGTCTGGTTACCGATGGAAACGATTGGTTCTGCATAGTCTGCCAGTTCCTCAATGTGAGCAGGTGCGTCGAAACGTTTACTTGCCTTTAAATACTTGCGGGCATCCTTGCGCAGATATTCCAAAAATCCGTTGGCAACATTACCGATAATAACGCCCTTTTTGCTTTTACCAAGTGCTTCATGCTTAAATTTGTTATTGTGGAAGCCGTAAAGCAGGAAATCCAGTAAATCCGGAACGACTGCTTCGGCCCCTTCTGCCTCTAACAGACCAACCAGGTCGTTGTTTGCGGCAGGAAGGAACTTAACCAAAATTTCACCCACAATGCCGACACGAGGCTTTCTTGGGATATCTTTTAAAGGAATGGTATCGAATTCTTCGATGATTCCCTTAAGATTTTTTTTGAATTCCTTGTGAATTCCGGTAGTAACAGACTTTTTACAAACTTCAGCCCACTTTTTGTGGAGTTCATTGACGGAGCCCGGTACCGCTTCGTAAGGGCGGGTACGGTAAACCACCCGCATGAAAATATCGCCGTAGATGACAGCCTGCATAGCCCGGGTAAGAAGTGTTAAATCCGGAGTAAAGCCAGGGTTTTTCTCAATACCGCCGGCACTTAAGGAAACTACAGGAATCTGAGGTTCGCCCATCTTTTGCAGGGCACGGCGGATAAAGCTGATATAGTTGGTTGCACGGCAGCCGCCACCGGTCTGGGTGATGAGCAGTGCTACTTTGTTTTTATCATATTTGCCGGATGCAAGGGCTTCCATTAACTGGCCTACTACAATTAAAGAAGGATAGCAGGCATCGTTGTTTACGTACTTTAAGCCGGTGTCTACGGCAGAACGGGCAGGATCCGGCAGAATCTCTACGTTATAGCCGCAGGAAGCAAAGGCAGGCTCCAGCAACTCAAAGTGAATCGGTGACATCTGCGGAACAAGAATGGTATATTCCTTTCTCATTTCTTTGGTAAAGATGACACGGTTATGGGCCGCATTATTTACCCGTGCTTCAAACTGCTTTTTCTGACGTTCTTTTACTGCAGACAGAAGAGAGCGGATACGGATACGGGCCGGACCAAGATTGTTTACCTCGTCGATTTTTAAGGAGGTATAGATTTTTCCGGAACCGGTCAAAATATCGGCTACCTGGTCGGTGGTTACGGCATCCAGACCACAGCCGAAGGAATTTAACTGAATTAGTTCCAATGCAGGATTTGTGCGTACATAAGAAGCTGCAGCATACAGTCTGGAATGGTACATCCACTGGTCAACTACGATGGTCGGGCGGTCAATGGTGCCAAGATGGGACACACTGTCTTCCGTAAGCACAGCAACTCCGTAAGAAGTAATCATTTCCGGAATACCATGGTTGATTTCCGGGTCGATATGGTATGGACGGCCGGCAAGTACAATACCCAGCCCATTGGTTTTCTTGATATATTCTACTGCGGCTTCCCCTGCCTTCTGCATGTCATGACGGGCGGCTTCCAGCTCTGCCCAGGCCTTATGTACAGCCTCTGCAATTTCGTAGGAGGAAATGCCGTTATGGGTTCCGATTATCTCTACCAGACGCTTCTTCACGATTTCTTCGGACTCCAGGGAAAGGAACGGATTTTGGAAGTCGATGGATGGGTCCTTTAATTCTTCCACGTTATTTTTTATGTTTTCTCCGTAGGAGGTTACAATCGGACAGTTGTAATGGTTGCCGGAATCTGCATACTCCTTGCGTTCGTAAGGAATACAAGGGTAGAAGATGTACTTACAACCCTGCTGCAGCAGCCACATAACATGACCGTGGGCAAGTTTTGCCGGATAGCATTCCGATTCACTAGGGATGGATTCGATGCCCATTTCGTAAATCTTCCTTGAGGAAAGCGGAGAGAGCATCACCCGGTAACCAAGCTTCGTGAAGAAGGTAAACCAGAACGGATAGTTTTCATACATATTTAAGACACGCGGAATACCTACCGTGCCGCGCTTTGCTTCAAATTCCTCCAAAGGCTTGTAATTGAAATAACGGTCCAGTTTATAGGCAAACAGGTTAGGAATATCCTTGTTTGCTTTTTCTTTTCCGAGACCACGTTCACAGCGGTTTCCGGATACAAACTTACGTCCGCCGGAAAAATGATTGATTGTAAGGAGACAGTGGTTGGTACAGCCTTTACATCTGGTCATATCGGAGTGGAAGGTAAGCGCTGTAATCTGTTCTAAGGAAAGCATAGTGGATGCCATGCCGTTATAGTGGGCGCGGGCAATTAAAGCTGCACCAAAAGCGCCCATGATACCTGCAATATCCGGACGTACGGCCTGACAACCGGAGATACGCTCAAAACTGCGCAGAACCGCATCATTATAAAAGGTACCGCCCTGAACTACGACTTTTTTGCCGAAGTCTTTGGCATCGGATACTTTAATAACTTTATATAAAGCGTTTTTAATAACGGAATAAGCGAGACCGGCAGAAATATCGGCTACGGATGCGCCTTCCTTTTGGGCCTGTTTTACCTTGGAGTTCATGAATACGGTACAACGGGTACCCAAATCAATAGGATTTTTTGCAAATAAGGCAATCTTTGCAAAATCTGCCACCTCATAGTTTAAGGACTTGGCGAAAGTTTCAATAAATGAACCACAGCCGGAGGAACAGGCTTCGTTTAACTGCACGCTGTCTACTGTGCCGTTCTTGATACGGATGCACTTCATGTCCTGACCGCCGATGTCTAAAATGCAGTCCACATCCGGAGAAAAGAAAGCGGCGGCGTGGTAATGGGCAATGGTTTCTACCTCACCTTCGTCAAGAAGCAGGGCTTCTTTGATGAGTGCTTCACCGTAACCGGTGGAGCAGGAGCGGACGATGGTGGCGTCGGACGGCAGCTGGGAATAAATATCCTTTACTGCCTTAATGGCTGTTTTTAACGGGCTTCCGTTGTTGTTTTGGTAGAAGGAGTATAATAAGGTTCCGTCTTCGCCTACCAAAGCGGCTTTCGTGGTAGTGGAACCTGCGTCAATGCCGAGATAGCAGCGTCCGTGGTATTCGGACAATGGCATTTTGGAAACAGTATGTACCTTATGCCGGGCTGTGAATTCTTCATAATCTTCTTCGGAAGCAAAAAGAGGTTCCATGCGGGTTACTTCAAAATCCATGACAACACCGGTTTGCAGGCGCTCAATTAAAGCATCTAAGGAAAAGTCTTCAGAAGATGCATTCCCTGCAGAACCCATGGCTGCAAATAAGTGGGAGTTGTCAGGTGCAATAATCTGTTCACCGGTAAGGTTTAATGTACGGATAAATGCCTCTTTCAGTTCGGTTAAGAAGTGCAGAGGACCGCCGAGGAATGCTACGTTTCCGCGGATTGGTTTTCCGCAGGCAAGGCCGCTGATGGTCTGGTTTACCACTGCCTGGAAAATGGAGGCTGCAAGGTCCTGCTTGGAAGCTCCTTCGTTAATGAGTGGCTGGATGTCGGACTTGGCAAATACACCGCAGCGGGCTGCAATCGGATAGATGATTTTGTAGTCCTTGGCATATTCGTTTAAGCCGGAAGCATCGGTTTTTAACAGGGATGCCATTTGGTCGATGAAGGAGCCGGTACCGCCGGCACAGATGCCGTTCATACGCTGCTCAATACCGCCGGTAAAATAAATGATTTTAGCATCCTCGCCGCCAAGCTCGATGGCAACATCGGTATGCGGAGCTGCCTTTTGCAGGGCAGAAGCCACAGCAACC
>JAZNXI010000181.1:0-4200 GCA_045593825.1 Lachnospiraceae bacterium | reverse complement strand
AAAGCACAAGGGCTGTCCGTCCGGGGCTCTGGAAGCCCACCACGAACGGAAAAAGGAACGGTATGCCAGTAATCCCGACATTGATACGGAACGCAGTAAATACAACTTCCATATCATCAAACCGAAGGAGCGGTATTCCCGTTTTATCAAGCATCGAATCGAAGAATCCGGCTGTCGTACAAGAAAGGACAGCACAAGGTTTGTGGATACGTTAGTTACCGCAAGTCCGGAGTTCTTCAAAGGGAAATCCACACGGGAAACGGCAGATTATTTTAAGAGGGCTACGGAATTTCTTGCAGAGCGGGTCGGGAAAGAAAACATCATTTCTGCGGTGGTACACATGGACGAGAAAACGCCCCACCTGCACCTGACCTTTGTTCCGCTAACCAAGGATAACCGTCTTTGTGCCAAGGAAGTTATCGGGAACCGGGCAAGCCTTACCAAATGGCAGGATGATTTCCACGCTTACATGGCAGAGAAGTATCCCGATTTGGAACGTGGAGAAAGTGCCGGAGTCACGGGAAGAAAGCATATCCCCACAAGGCTCTTTAAGCAGGCGGTCAGCCTTACCAAACAGGGAAAGAAAATCGTGCAGACATTGGATAACATCACCGTGTTTAACGCCGGAAAACAGAAGGAGGAAGCATTACAGCTTTTACGGAAGTGGTTTCCGCAGATGGAGGATTTCCTTGGGCAGCTAAAGAAGTATCAGGTTACCATCGACGATTTGATTTCCCAAAACCAGGAACTGGAAGCCCGGGCAAAAGCCGGAGAAAACGGAAAGATGAAGAATGCGATGGAACGGGCGAAGCAGGAAAGCGAATTAAGGGAGCTGCACCGGCTTATGGGCCGGATACCGCCGGAGCTTCTTGCAGAGCTCAAACAGGAAGTAAAAAAGGAAGACAGAACCCGATAGATGGCATCTGCGGATGCAAGGAAACAAGGAAAGGAGGATGCCTATGGAGATGAACCGAAGCGGTACGGAATTACCGGCAGGAAGGGGCCTTATGGCAGAGGACGGAAAACAGTATTTCGTATGTGGGAAAAACCACATCGAGATTTCCGAACACTTTGCCACAACCGGTAAGAAACTGGATGCCCTGCTTACGGATGTGATGCTATACACTGCGGAAGGTAAGATTTCTGCTTAAATACATTGATTATCACCCATGCTTACGATATAATAGTTCCACAGGCAGTATTGTAAGCGTGGGTTGTTTCAAAAAGGAGGATTTTAATGAAACAACCAAACAATACAACCATTTATAACACTGCACTTTACCTTCGTCTGAGCCGGGACGATGAGCTTCAGGGAGAAAGCGGAAGTATCCGCACCCAACGGATGATGCTACGGGAATATGCCCACGAACACGGTCTGAACGTGGTGGGTGAATACATTGATGACGGATGGTCCGGCACCAATTTTGACCGCCCGGAGTTCCAACGGATGATTGATGACATCGAGGATGGCAGAATCAACTGTGTTGTGACAAAGGACTTGTCACGCCTTGGCAGAAACTACATCCTGACCGGACAGTACACAGAGCTTTATTTTCCAAGCAAGGGAGTCCGCTACATTGCCATCAATGACAACGTGGATACCATAAACGGCGACAATGAGCTTGCCCCGTTTTTAAACATCCTGAATGAGATGCATGCCAGGCAGACAAGCAAGAAGGTCAAGGCAGCCTTTCGCACCCGCTTTGCAAACGGAGCCCACTACGGAGCCTATGCACCTTTAGGGTATCGAAAGGACCCGGAGCAGACGGGACACCTTTTGATTGACCCGGATACCAAGTGGATTATCGAAAGGATATTTGAACTTGCCCTGCATGGTGCAGGAGCGGCGAAAATCACACGGATACTGATGGAAGAAAAGGTTTCCACCCCGGCGTGGGTCAATTTCCAAAGAAACGGCACCTTTGCCCATGTATTTGATGGAGCAGAGGAATCCAAACGGTATCAGTGGACGATATCACAGGTAAAAAGCATCCTAAAGGATGAAAACTACATCGGGAACAGCGTGCACAACCGCCAGTCCAGCGTCTCCTTTAAAAACAAAAAGGTGGTACGTAAGCCAGAGTCGGAGTGGTTTCGGGTAGAGAATACCCATGAAGCCATTATCACGAAGGAAATGTTCTTACAGATACAGGAGCAGATAGCCGGTCGCCGGAGGGTGTGCAAAAACGGTCAGACCCAGATATTTGCCGGACTTATCAAGTGTGCTGACTGCGGATGGACACTTTCCTATGCGGAAAACCGGCAGAACAAAACACCTTACGGCTACTACCACTGCAGGAAAAACGGACAGGGACTGGGACAATGCTCCATGCACTACATCCGCTATGATGTGCTTTACGGATATGTGCTTTCCAGACTGCAATACTGGTCGGAGCAGGTGGACCGGGATGATGAAAAGCTGTTACAGCAGTTGTTAAATGCCGGGAATAAGGAACGCAGTGCCGCAAAGAAACAAAGAGCCGTGGAACTGAAAAAAGCCACAAAGAGAAAAGCCGAGGTAGACGGACTGTTTACAAAGATGTATGAGGACTGGTCTTTGGGAAAGATAACCGAATACAACTTTACAATGCTTTCGGAACGATTTCAGACAGAGCAACGGGAACTGGAAACAAAAATCCGGGAATTGCAGGAAGCCTTAAGTTCCATGGAGCAGACTGAAAGTGATGCAGAGAAATGGGTGGAACTGATTAAGCAGTATGCAAGTCCCACGGAGCTGACCGCCGAGCTTTTAAACACCCTGATTGAGAAAATCGTGGTTCACGAAGCCGTAAAAAGCCCGGATGGTTTCCGGAAACAGAAGGTAGACATCTACTACCGCTTTATCGGAAAAATTGATTAAATGAAACTCCCTGCGTGTCGGGATGCGGTACGCAGGGGAAACAATAACCTTAACTATGGGAATCCGGCGGCAGTTACCCGGATATGGAGATGATACCTTCCATCGCCAATTATTTCGGGATTACCATCGATGAATTGTTTGGGTATCAGAACGATAGGGAACAGAAGATTTTAGCCATACTGGAGAAGACCAAATCCGGAATTCAATCCACAGGCGGTTTTCTGGGTGTGGAGACTCCTGATTTACAGGATTGCCTGGAGATTTTACGTGCCGCTAATGAAGAATTCCCGGGAGAATCCCGCATCCTCTTACGCCTGGCCGATACTCTTTTCTTCTTAGGCTGGGACAAAAAGGATGCCCCCTACTGTCAGGAAGCACTGTCCATTTACGAACGCTTATATAAGGAGAATCTTTCCTGCGAACAACGTGGTGCGGTGATTTTCAATCTGGTAATGCTCTATCAACGTCTGGGACATTTTGAGAAAGCTAAGGCTCTTGCAGAAGAACAAACCAGCATACATCTTTGCCGCGAAGTATTACTGGCCAAGACAACTACCTGCGACGAACAGGAAAGCTATCGGGGTGAGTTGATATTGACACTACTCAATGAAATGAATGCTGTCCTGTCCAATACCATCCTAAGGTCGCCGGATTTATCAACATCCGAATACGGCAAGGAAGTACTTTACACTCTGGTAAACTTATATGAAGTCATCTGCAAGGATAACCGCTGTGGTACATTACATACAAACTTGCGCTACCTCTACCTAACATTAGCTAACTTAGAGGCCCACAGTGAGGAGCATATGGAAAACGCCCTTATCTGTTTCGATAAAGGCTTTGAACACCACAAGGAATACTGTAATATCAGCAATTCCGTGGACTATACATACACTGCACCTTTGCTTTCCAAGGTCGTACTTCCGACAGAAAAGATACAGCCTGTTCCCGACTTCTTCTGGCAATATCATATGGACATGGTGCCGGACATACTAAAAAATGAACTTCGAAAGAACCCTAAGTACAAGGAGTGCTTTGAACTATAAAACAGCCCCGCTTTACGCGGGGCTGTACTCATTATTTACTCTTTAATCTTCGTCTTCCTCTTCTTCGTCGTCTTCGTCTTTTTCCTCGTATTTCACGTTACCACCGGCTATAATGTTACCTTCTATCTCTTCACATTCCACATTGCCACCAGCTACAACATTTCCTTCAATTTCCTCACATTCCACATCACCGCCGGCTGTCACATCGCCTTCTACATCTTCGCATTCCACATCGCCACCATTACTTTAATCTTTCCTTTTCCAATTTTCGTCTAAGTCGGAGGCCAAGCGGTC
>JAZNXI010000180.1:0-3467 GCA_045593825.1 Lachnospiraceae bacterium | reverse complement strand
CCCAAATTTTTAAATTCACCTTCATATCCAGCATTCGTTCAATATCAGTACGGGCAAGAGAACCGATTTTCTTTAACATCTGTCCGCCTTTTCCAATGATGATTCCTTTATGGGAATCTCTCTCGCAAACGATGGTTGCTTCAATGTCTACCATGGAACCGTCGGCACGCTCTCTCATCTTTTCGATGGTAACCGCAATGCCGTGAGGGACTTCTTCACCAAGCAGACGCAGTGCTTTTTCACGGATTAATTCCGCCGCAATCTGTCGCTCCGGCTGGTCGGTTACGGTGTCCTCATCATAATACATAGGACCATATGGCAGGTACTTATATACCAGTTCCATGAGGCGGTCGGTGTTCTCCTTCTTCTTTGCGGAAACCGGAACAATTTCAGCAAACGGATACTTGCTCTGATACGTTTCGATAGCCGCCATGATTTCTTCTTTTTTTACGGTATCAATCTTGTTGATAACAAGGATTACCGGTGTTTTTACCTTAGCCAGCTGCTCGATAATATGCTGCTCACCGGCACCGATATAGGTGGTTGGTTCCACCAGCCACAGCACTACATCCACTTCGTTTAAGGTGTCCTTTGCTACCTTAACCATGTACTCTCCCAGCTTGTTTTTTGCCTTGTGGATACCCGGAGTATCTAAGAAAATTACCTGACCCCGCTCGTCGGTATACACGGTCTGGATACGGTTTCTGGTGGTTTGCGGCTTATCGGAGGTGATGGCAATTTTCTGTCCGATAAGATGGTTCATCAGAGTGGATTTACCAACATTCGGACGGCCAATCAGTGTGACAAAGCCGGATTTAAAACTGTTATTCATATATTTTCTCCAATCGGCCAAGGCTGCGTTCCCGCAGCCCGCCTTTTCTTTTTGTATTACATTAATGTTTTAACTACATCAAAGAGTTCCTTGCACTCTTCTACCTTTGCTGCGGAACCTACGGTACAAATGCAATCCGCACCAAGCAGGGCTTCTAACATCGGCTTGGTGTTGCGGATGTCTTCTGCTGTGGTAGAAAGAATTTCATCTCTCACCTGCTGCACGTCTTCCAGAGTCTTTCCTGTCAAATATGCTGCAAAGGAACGAATGCCTTCGGTTCTTGGTGTCATCGGAGCATCCACATTGCTCATGGTACCAAGAATGTTCTTTGTCATCTCACGCTCGTCTGCTTCGAAATTTTCTACATAAGCCGGCATGCCTTCGTAAATACGGTTGGTTTCTGCCAGGTTCGGGTCACGGTAAGAATAGGTAAATGCATTACCGGAGAGACCGTTAATGGAAATACCGCCGCCGTATGCACCGCCCTTTACGCGGATTTCGTTCCAAAGATAACCGTAACCAAGAAGGGTCATAAACACTTCATAAGAACCATGATATGGTACTCCTGCATCTAAGAAGTTACCGCTGCGGATAACGTACTGTACCTGACCCGGAGTCTTGAAGCCTTCGTTCTTCTTTACACATGGCATGTGAAGTTCTTCTCCTTCAGCCGCAGGATACATCATTGCTAATATACCGTCAATTTCTGCTTCCAAAGCCGCCTTACCGTCTTCTGCCGCAGTCAGGTCAATGATGAGATTTTCTTCGGTAAACAACCGCTCTGCCACCCTGGCAAGACCTGCTGCCACTTCGTCCATCTTATCATCTAAGTTTGCTGCAATATCCTTCACAAACTCATAGTATTCAATGCCCTTGGTTGCTTCATCAAAAGCTGCGTTTTCATTATAGTAGGACGCTGCTCTTCCAATGGCAACCGCATGTCCGGCACCCATAAACTTCATTTCATGTCTGGACTTTAACTCCAATAAGATTTCTTTTAAACGCTTCTTATCGGAGAAGTCGGACTCAAACATAATTTCCTGTAAAAGAGCCAGTGCCTTGCCTGTATTAGCGGTAAGCGCCTTGGTGGAAACACTGAACACCGGAAGGAAACGCTTGTGGTCCTTGATGGTTGCATAAGTGGTAATACCGGTTTCGAAGCCGCCGGTATAGGTGTTAATTTCGTCTACCAGTTCCTGATAGGTGTGCAGACCGGTATTTACCATGGAAAGCACGTCGGAAAGCAAACCGATGTAAGGAACGTCTGCCAGAGCTACCTTTCTTGCGTCAAATACCAGGTTAATGTAGCTGATGCCGCTGGTGAAAATGTTATGCCATACAGCCTCTGCCTTATCTTCTAAGATCTTTTCATTCTTAAAGCCCTTTGCCTGCTTTTCGATATCGGAAATGGAAAGCATAGGGATAGACTCTAACTGCTCCTTGGTGGATGGCTCGTCCTGATAGTCCTTCAAAGCCTTGGTATCTGCCACAAGCTTTAATACCTCTGCCTTGCTAAGACCTGCCTTAAAGGAAGCCAGCTTATTCTTAAGCGCTGCATCCTTTTCTGTATTTAAGCCCGCCTTTGGAACAAGCTCTAACAGCACGCCGTGCTTACTGTCTAAGAAATACTTCTGAATTAACTGCTCGAAGTAGTCGGTCTGCGCCTTTTCTTTTAATTCTGCATATACCTTATTGGCATGCATGTAAATAAACGGTTCATTATCATCGTACAGCCAGGTGCTCATTAAGTTAATGCCATGCATGAGCCCCTTCGGGAAACGGCCGAAATCAGCCTCTCTGTAACGGAATTCCTGGGCGTTAATGGTAGCAAGCAGGGTAGTCTTCTTAATACCTTCCTTTACACACTTTTCAAGAGCACCTAGAAGTACTTCGGCAAAGCGCTCTCTGTCACCCGGTTTTGCATTCTTTGCGGAGACAAAGAAGTTTGGCTGAAGCAGGTTGGTTAAGCCGGACATAAAGTCTTCGCCAAGGCCGGCATCCATCAATGCCTGCTTTACCGGTGCTCCCGGATTGGAAAACAGTACCTGGTCAAGAATTTCAAAGGCAATAGCTTCAGTTAAGTTTGCCCAGTCGCCCAGCAATACGCTGTAAGCGTAAAATACGCCGTCTTCTTTTTCTTCCTCTACAGAATAATACTCTGTCTGCTTACGGATTTCACCGAATTCCTTCTGCTTCTTAATTTCGGAATCCAGTTCGATTTTTTCAAACTTAGAAAGATACTCTGCATCCATCCATGCCAAACGTTCTTCGATGTCCATATCACCGTATAAATAGATATAGCTGTTTACCGGATGATAATATCTTCTGTGGAAATCCAGATAGTCCGCATAGGTTAAATCAGGGATGAAATCAGGGTCACCGCCGGACTCTACACCATACGCGGTATCAGGATACAGGGCGTGCATGCCCACACGGTTTAATACCTGCTCCGGAGAGGAGAAGGCACCCTTCATTTCGCTGTAAACGATACCGTTATAAATCAGGTCGGCATCTTCGCTTTCCAGTTCATAATGCCAGCCTTCCTGCTTGAAAATTTCTTCTCTCTTATAGATGTTTGGATAAAATACCGCATCCAGATATACATGCATCAGGTTCTTAAAATCCTGCATGTTGC
>JAZNXI010000179.1:0-5736 GCA_045593825.1 Lachnospiraceae bacterium | reverse complement strand
TTAATGGTTTCATGGGCAGTTCTTGCCTTGTTCATCATATCATAAACGGCTTCTTCCCGATCTTCCACCATATAAATGCCCATGGAAGGACGAAGCATATTGGCAAATTTTGCATTGTCGTGCAATGTTTTTACAAACCGCTGAATGCTTTGCTCAAACTCTTCCATTTCATCAAAGAAATACATAACACAGAACTGGTCCGAGCTGTTTCTTCCGATAATTCCACTGTCACCCACACAATTTAATATCATGGCATAAACACGACGGATAGTGTCTACACTTTCTTCGTGTCCGTACAAAGTAGAAACCAGATTAAAATTATCAATATCGAGGAACACAAACGCCGCTTTTTTATAATCAAGCTTTGCTAATTGTGTTTTACAATCTAATCTGAATTTTTCAAAGCTTCGGCCACCGGTTAAATCATCCACATATAATGCTTCACTTAAAAGCTTGTTCTTTTCTCTCATGGCGTGGCGGATGCTTAAAACAACAAAAATTGCAATTAAGGAAATGGCAATACAATAAGCAAAAACCGCAGTCATAACCGCAACTTTAGTACTTTCCGCAAATTGTTTTGGAACCACGCTGAAAACATACCAGTCATTGATATTTATCTTTTTATAATACGCAAACAGGTCTGATTTTTTATCTCTATTAATTTCAACAAATCCTTCCCCATTGCTGTCCAATGAGGATTTTAAAGTCTCCGGTGCTTTTATTCTGTGTTGTTCAATATACTCAAAAAGATTCGATATATTGCCCAAAGAATTATAATGATGGGAATTGATTATCACATTTCCGTCACTATCAATAATGTATGTATACCCTTCTCCATCAAAAAAGGAAGCTGCCAGCAGATTTTCAAAAATTTCACTTTGATATACCGCAGACATTACACCTAAAATTTCTTTGGTTGCAGAATCATACACAGGAAGCGAATATACATTAACATCAGCACCGTCACTTACATCATGAATCACCGAAGTAAGAAGACTTTCGCCACGAAGAGCACGCTCAAAATTATCTACACCGGAAAGATTCATTTGTGCATTATCCGTTGTCAATGTCCTTCCATCAGGAAATGTAAAGGCAATACGTTTCATATTGTAGCGTTCCGCAGTAGAAACCAGTCGTTCTATGGCAAGCACAGGATCATCCGCAAAAGAAGTTGCCATACGGACAGCAAGGCCCTCCAGCATTAACATATCACTTTCGTACTGGCGTTCAATCATTTCCGCACAAAGACCGGCAGAATCCTTCATAGTATGCTCAATATGCTCTCTCAGTTTCTTACCAATTAATCCGGAAAAGATTAAGGTTGTCGGCAAAACGCAAAGAAGCATAATATACGAAAACATCACATATATATTTTTTAGCTTTCTTTTATTTTTCATAATATTTCTCCGGAATCAAATCTGACTAAAAATTCTAAAAACATTTACCAGATTTTAAAATATTTTGTATAATTATACATCAAGAAAGAAATTTTTTCAATACAATGTAACAATTTACATACAAAAATAATATATTAATACAAAAAAGCTGTTGAGGTATCTTTATGGATAACTTTTTCCCAAATTCAAATTGCAGTACATGTCCACCTAGAAACGATATTACCGTTGGTGTAATTTTAGATGTAGACAAACAAAACAGAAGTTTTTCCACCATTAGTAACGGAAATCCGTTTTCCATTATCCGTTTTAACGTCCCAAATAACGCTTTCATTTACGACCATTTCGGAAGACCTGTTGATTTTAACCGTCTTACACCGGGTATGCGTGTGTGGATTCGACATGCAAGCTTTATGACATTCAGTATTCCGCCACAAACCACCGCCTTTGAAATCCATATACGTTAAAATAATAAAGGAGTAACTCCCCTAAACAGGGAATTACTCCTTCAACAAAGAATCCGATAACAACCTATAATCCGAGGAATTGTTCATTGGATTCGCCTTTGCTTACGTTTTTATAATGATAATACATATTGACATAACGTAACGCGTTAAACCGCTTATCGCTCTTTAACTGATATACGTGCTTATCATGATAAATATTTACCTTGTTACGTCCCAGAACAGAAACCGCAGAAATCTCATCAAACAGGATAGTCAAACCGTTTTCTTTTCCTTCATTCACCTCTATCCGGTTACCGTACAGCTTAAGTTCAGCCTCTTTACAAAGAACGTCCTTACGCTTATAAACAATAACCTCGGAAAGCTTTGCTTTGTCAACATACATCGGATTTTCAAAATATGGTAGTAAATCAAGCTTTGTAACAAACTCTTTCTGGGCATCATACCATTCGGTAACAAACTTATACGGAAACTCGAAGCCAACGCCGGTTAATGTTTTATCTTCACCGTAGGTAATCTTTTTATGACACTTCTTACATTCTGTTTCATTACCATGGCTTTCAAATTCGGATAAGCCGCAATAAGGACATACATACATGGCCCGTTCCAGATATTCTGCTTTCTTTCCGGATTTAAACATTGCATCTGCAATGCCTTCATTCACATACAATCCTTCTTCAATCAGAGCAAACAGTTCTTCATTGGACATAGACGCATATTCTTCCGGTTCGATTACTCTGGAAACATAGGAACGCATCTTTCCCTTACGGGTTTTATCGCTCCAACGCGGCTGAACACCATAGCCTCCTTCAATACGGTATAAAGCAATCGGAAGCTTGATTTTCTTTGCCAGGGTTGCTATGGAAGTAGCTATATACTCTGTTTTTCCGCTGTAAGTACGGTTTCCTTCCGGGGCAATTGCCAGAGTACCACCCTCTTTTGCAAGCCGGATGCAATTCATGACCGCAGCCACGTCAGTTGCTTGTTTTTTGATAGGAATCGGAGCCACAAGCCAACGGATTAAACTGGATACAAAACCGTTGGAAAACAGGTCTTCAGAAGCCACATAATATACCGGCTGTTTAAATGCCAATCCAACAAAAAACTGGTCAAATGCGGTCTGATGATTATATAAAATCAAATACGGACGATTACCCTCTTCTTTGAATTTTTCTATCTTTATGCCATACATTGCAACCGCCAATGGCTTAATAAAAACCCATAAAAGGTTTCTTACTACCTTATGACGGAATTTCATCCATTTTTCTCTCTTTTTACGTTTCATTTTTTTGTTTTCTTTTTCCATAAGTAAACTCCCAAATACAAAATAAGTCAGTATTAGTATAATACTAATACTGACATTTTTCAAACTTATTTTACAAATTATTGAGAATTAATTTAGATTAATTTGAGACAAATTTGAGGTCCGGAATTAATTACGAGGTATAATGCCAAATCGATGTGTCTCCGGCCGGTTTTCTTAGTTCGATATTCTTTATGATACGGTAAAGAGTCATTCTGGAACACCCAAGTTCCTGTGCTATTTTAGTTTTAGACATAGATTGAAGCTTATGCATTAATTCTTCCACTGTACATTTCCCGTATTTATCATATTTTTCTTCAAAATCTGCCTTTCGTCCTGCATGACGGGTAACTACCTCATGATATTTTTCTTTATCCAGTTTTATGGTAATAGAATCATATTCCAGACCAAGACTACTGTTTTCTTTCCTTGTTGTTTCCAGTAGCACACCGACTCTTTTCAGAAGAACGGACATTTTCTTTAATTCATCTAAGCTTGAATCATTTAAGGGCTGGGCTGTAAATGATACTACTCCATTGAAATCTTTGTTTTTCATTTAAGCTCCTCCCTTTTTTATTAATTATAATACTATCATTTTTGATATATTTTGTAAATTAAAAAAATGCCCGTGGAGAGGTATGTTGCTAAAATTTAATTTACCACTCTTCTTTTCTATTTTTAATATCTTTTGCAAAAAGCAACTTAAATATCGTACGTATAAACGGCTGTATGAAGAACAACTGTGTAAAGAATGCAAATGGAAAATTATAGCATACTAATTCTAGCCAGTTTGCCAGTAAGGTAAATAAATTAAACCCTGCATAATATGGATAATAAATAATTGCAGCCAAAAAGCTCATTGCCGGACACATCAATCCTACTGTTGCACAAATAATTGCAGTTTCAAATAATACCGGGTGTGTTGTTTTCGGGTCAAACACTTTACAAGCAAGTTTAAATGAACAAGGACTTCCCATTACACACTCCAATGTGTATGCAAGACAAAACTCGAGTAAAACTACTGCCCATATAGGAAACAAACGACCAAACATCATTACGCCACCATTTAACTTAATCCCCTCAAGTACGCTGGTAGCTCCTTCCATAGATAAAAAATAGTTTCCGTTTACTACATACAATAGTGCTATATAAAAAGAACAAAAAACTATCGCCTCTCTACTTCTTCGAGAAACGATATCTTTAATTTCTTTATCTTAGTATGAAGAAGAATATCTCTAAAAATATTTTCCTGTAATTTAATAAGGTTCTGCCCGGTTATAAGTATATTTTTGAATAAAGTTGTGTAACTTCGCCAAAGGTTTTTGTACACAACTTGATTAGAACGATTTACACAACTCTTACTCAAATTTGTTCATTTTTCTACGTTGTTTACCGATGTTCAGCGAGGTTTTAAAAATAAAAGAAAAGAGGCTGTAAAGCCTAATAAATATGGACATTCGCCATAAATACTGACTTTATCAGCCTCTTATAAAATTCAGATATTATGAATCAAAAATTTGATTACATGCCCATCTGCTTTGCAACTTCTTCTGCAAAGTTTTCTTCCTTCTTTTCGATACCTTCGCCGGTTTCGAAACGAACGAATCTCTTAACAGCAAGTGTGCAGCCTTCAGCCTTTGCTACGGAAGCAACATACTGACCAACTGTCATTTCGCCATCCTTAACGTATACCTGGTCAACTAAGCAGATTTCCTTGAGCTGCTTGTTGATACGGCCATTAATCATGCCATCGATAACCTTTTCAGGCTTCTGGGATTCCTTAGGATCGTTCATAATCTGAGCCTTTAAGATTTCCTTTTCATGCTCGATGTAATCTGCGGAAACTTCAGTCTTGTCAACATACTTAGGGTTCATAGCTGCAATCTGCATAGCTACGTCCTTAGCGCAAGTCTTAGTAGCTTCTGTGCAAGCACCTTCCATTTCAACTAAGATAGCGATTCTTCCGTTTGCATGGATGTAGGATTCAACGAAACCGTTTGCTGCAACGAACTTTTCGAATCTTCTGATGTTCATGTTTTCACCGATAACTGCGATCTGAGCAGCGAGCTCTTCCTTAACGGTCTTGGATGGATCTAATTCCCAAGCTTCTGCTAAGAATGCGTCGATATCAGTAGCGTTTGTCTTTGCTGCCTGAGCTGCAACTTCTGCAACATAACCACGGAACTTTTCGTTCTTAGCAACGAAGTCTGTTTCGGAGTTAACTTCTACGATGGAAGCAACCTGGTTGTCTGCGCTAACGTTAGTTGCACAGATACCTTCTGCTGCAATTCTGTCAGCCTTCTTAGCTGCCTTTGCAAGACCCTTTTCTCTTAATAATTCTACTGCCTTATCCATATCGCCGTCTGCTTCTGCAAGAGCCTTCTTACAGTCCATAACACCAGCGCCTGTCATCTGTCTTAACTTCATAGCGTCCTTTGCGGATACTTCTGCCATAATAATTTCCTCCTTGTTTTTTGTGATTTAATCTCAATAATCCTCTGCCGCTTGGGCAGAGGATTTTAGTTTCAGTTCAAACTTAGGAATTACTCAGCATCTGCTTCTGTAGCTTCTACAG